>JBFKAF010000560.1:0-2648 GCA_041621735.1 Pseudomonas sp. | reverse complement strand
TGCGCCTGGTAGACAGCAGCCATGCCCTGCTCGATTTCATGAGCGCCGGTGGCGTGGTGATGTGGGCGCTGGCCGGCCTGTGCGTGGTGTTCTGGACCCTGGTATTCGAGCGCTTCTGGTATATGCGTCGGGTTTTCCCGGAGTGGGTCCGCGAACGCCGTCAGGCCTGGCAGCAGGTGCTGAGCGACGACACCGGCAACTGGCAGCGCGCGGTGCGCAGCGCCTGGCTGGCCCAGGCGCAGCAGCACCTGCTCGGGCCGCTGCGCCTGAGCAAGACCCTGGTGGCGATGTACCCGCTGCTGGGCCTGCTCGGCACGGTCAGCGGCATGGTCGCGGTGTTCGACGTGCTGGCCATCAACGGCACCGGCAACCCGCGCGGCATGGCCGCCGGCGTGTGGCAGGCGACCCTGCCGACCATGGCCGGTATGGTCCTGGCGATTAGTGGACTGTTCAGCTTGGCGCGCCTCGAACGCGATGCCCGCCGGGCTCTGGAGCGGCTGGCCGACCAGCTGCGTCACGACTGAGATAACCAACATGAGAATGCGCCGTCACCACCAGCAGGATGAAGACACCGGCATCGACCTGACGCCGATGCTCGATGTGGTCTTCATCATGTTGATCTTCTTCATCGTCACCAGCTCCTTTATCAAGGAGGCCGGCGTCGAAGTGCAGCGCCCCCAGGCGCAAACCGCCAGCCCGCAGGATAAGGGCAATATCCTCATCGCCATCACCGCCGACGGGCAGGTGTGGATGGACAAGAAAGTCGTCGATGTGCGCAGCGTGCGCGCGCATGTCGAGCGTATGCGCGTCGACCAGCCGGAAGGCGCGGTGGTGGTGCAGGCCGATCAGGATGCGCGCACCGGCCTGGTGGTGCAGGTGATGGACCAGGCGCGTCTGGCCGGGGTGCACGACGTCGCCCTGGCAGCCGCCTCGGGAGCGCTCTGATGCGCTTGCCGCTGGCTTTTGTCGGCGCCTGCCTGATGGCCGTGGCGCTGTTCGCGCTGATGCTTTACCTGGTGGCGCCGCCGCGCAGCCAGCCAGCGGATGAGCCGGTGACGGTGGCCAACTTCGTGCGCCTCGATGGCGAGTCGAGCAACACCGCCACCCGTACCCGCCAGCAGGCGCCGCAACCACCGCAGCCGCAAACGGCGCAAGCGCCGACGCCGCCTACCCCGCAGGCGGTCGCGCCGAGCGCCACGCTGCCGGCGCTGGATCTGCAGCTGCCGAGTCTGAGCAGTGGCATCAGCGTCAGTAGCGCGCCGGCGCCCAGCCTGAGTGGCTTGACGGCTGGTGCCGCGCCATCCAGCGCGCCGAGCCCGGTTGAGTCCGGTGGACCAAGTGGTGGCCCGGAAAGCGAAGTGATGCCGCTCAACGATGTCAGCCCGGAGTACCCGCGCCACGCCTTGCAGCGCGGGATTCAGGGGCACGTCAAACTGGCCTTCACCATCAGCCGGGCCGGCGCGGTGGAGAACATCCGCGTGCTCGAGGCCAGTCCGCACAACGTCTTCGAGCGCGAGGCGCGCCGCGCCGCGGTGCGCTGGCGCTTTGCGCCGCGCACCGAGAACGGTCTGGCGGTGGCCCGCGAAGCGGTGAAAACCCTGTACTTCCGACTTGAGGGAGGTCGCTGAGATGCAGCGTCTGTTGCTGTTATGGATGCTCTGCACGGCTGGCGCGGTTCAGGCCGCCGGGCAAAGCGTCGAGCCCGGAGTGTTCCGTGCCCTGAGCGCGGCGCAAAGCGCCCAGCAGCAGGGCGACTACGCCGCTGCCCGGCGCGCCCTGGATGCCGCCAAGGCCAAACCGGGCAGTCTGGAGCAAGCCTTGTTGTGGCGCAGTCGCGGCTACCTGGCGTGGGCCGAAGGGCAGAACGGCAAAGCCATCGAGCTGCTCGAGCAGGCGCTCGGCAGCGGCAAACTGGACGCCGAGCTACTGGCCAATGAACGGCTGAACCTGGCCAAGCTCAACCTGCTCGAGCGCCGCTATGCCCAGGTCGTCGCCTTGCTCGCGCCGGGGCAGGCGAACGCCAGCGAAGAGGTGCTGCAGATGCTGGTGCAGGCCTATCAGGGCCTGGGTCAGTCGGCCAAGGCGTTGCCCCTGGCCGTGCGTTATGTGCAGGCCAATCCGCAGGCCGCCGACAGCTGGTTGCAGTTTCTGGTGGCGGTGAATGCCGATCTTAATCGCTACCCGGCCGCCGAGCGCTGGCAGCATCAGTTGCTGCTGCGTCAGCCCAATGCGGCCCAGCACTGGCGCCAGCTGGCGGCCTTGCAGCAGATGAGCGGTGGCCACGACAAGGCCCTGGCCACCCTGCGCGCCGCGCACAGCAAAGGCCTGCGTTTCAGCGACAGCGAGCTGGACAACCTGGTGTTGCTGGCCGGCGCAGCCGAACAACCCTGGCAGGGCGCCAAGCTGTTGGCCGGCCTGCTCGAGCAGGGTTTGCTGGCGCGTACTGTGGCCCGCGAGGAGCGCCTCGGCCTGCTCTGGTGGCAGGCCCGCGAGCGCGCCGCTGCGGCGCGCCTGTTTCGCCAGCTGGCCGGGCGCTCCGGCAGCGCCAAACACTGGATGAACCTGGCCCAGCTGGAGCTGGAGCAAGCGCGCTGGCAGGCGGGGCTGGATGCGCTGGCCCAGGCCGAACGCGCCGGCGCCGCGCGCAG
>JBFKAF010000559.1:0-2651 GCA_041621735.1 Pseudomonas sp. | reverse complement strand
TAGGTGTCCATCATCTCGGCGGCCGGCTGCGGCTGCACCACCATGGCGGGGCGAATGCCGGGTGCGACCGGTTCGCCATTGCCACAGGCAGCGAGCACGGCAATCAGACTTAAAGGCACAACGAAGGACAAGGCAGGGCGAAACATGATGGATGACCTTTCACGAAGGTTTGGAATACTTATACTGACGGGTATAGTAAAAATAGCAAACTCATCAGTCCAGTATTAAAAGCAGCCAATGCCTAACAAGTTATTACCGCCCAGCGGCCCAGGTCGCCCCAAAGACCTCGTCAAACGTCAGGCCATCCTCGACGCGGCGAAGAACCTATTCGTGAGCAATGGCTACGACGGCAGCAGCATGGACGCCATCGCCGCCGAAGCCGGCGTGTCCAAGCTGACGGTGTACAGCCACTTCACCGACAAAGAGACGCTGTTCTGCGCGGCGGTGAAATCCAAGTGCGAGGAGCAACTGCCCGAGCTGTTCTTCGAGCTGGCAGCGGACGCGCCTATCGAAAATGTCCTGCTGACCATCGGCCGCAGCTTTAACGCCCTGATCAACAGCCGTGAATCGGTCGAACTGCACCGGCTCATGGTGACCCAGGCCACGCAGAACCCGAAGCTCTCGCAGCTGTTCTACGAGGCGGGGCCACAGCGCCTGCTGAATGAAATGGCGCGCCTGCTGAGCCGCGCCGAGCTGACCGGCAAACTGCGCATCGACGACCCGCACTGCGCGGCCGACCAGTTCTTCAGCCTGGTCAAAGGCGGTGCCAACTTCTGTCTGCTGATCGGCTGCGGCGAGCCATTGCACGGCGCGGCCGCCGAACAGCATGTGCAGAATGCTGTGACCATGTTCATGCGCGCCTATCGACCGAACCAAGCCACAGGCTGACCTAGGCTGACGTAGCGCGCAGCGACGGAACGGCAGGACGTCGTTATGCACAGCTTTAGCTGCCCACGGGGTGAGGTGTCTGGATGCACCTCATGAACCCCAGCTCATAGCCAGGAGGCAATCCAGACGCGGCTATGCCCCGGATTGCATCCGGGCTACCGACGACGCCGTGTTTGCGGCTTCAGGCCTGCAGCTTCTTCTTCGGATAGATGTCGTAGCGGCTGGATTTACCCTCCAGCGCATAGCCCGGCGTGGCGCCGGCGATGATCGGCGCTTTGCGCGGGCGTTTGACCACCACCCGGTGGCTGGCCAGGGCCAGGGCGGCGGCGAGCAATGCCGGGGCATCCTGATCATCACCGACCAGCGGGCGGAACAGGCGCATCTCCTTCTTCACCAAGGCGCTCTTGTCGCGATGGGGAAACATCGGATCGAGGTAGATCACCTGGGGTGGCTCGCCCTGCCAGGCGCTCATCAGCTCGATGGCGTTACCGGTCAGCAGGCGCATGTTGGCCACGATGGCGCCCACTTCACTGTGGTTGGCGGCGCGCGCCAGGCCATCTTCCAGCAAGGCGGCAATCAGCGGCTGACGCTCGATCAGGGTCACCGCGCAGCCCAGACTGGCCAGGACGAAGCCATCGCGCCCCAACCCGGCGGTGGCATCCAGCACCCGTGGCCGCACGCCCGGCTGCACGCCCACGGCCTTGGCGATCATCTGTCCGCTACCGCCGCCGAACACACGCCGATGCGCCACCGCGCCCTCGACGAAGTCCACCCGTACCGGCCCCGGTGCATGCGCCCCCAACTCGGCCAACTGCAGGCCCGCCTCGCCCAGCTGCAAGGCAAACTCCGCCTCGCCACTCTGCGGCAAATTCAAGCGCGCGGCCCAGCCGGCGGCGGCCTCGGCCAGATGTGGAACCAAGGCTTCCATGCGGATTGTGGCGCTAGGCCGTGCGTCATTCATCGGAAAATCTGCTCACAGAACGTTCAATGCAGGCCCTGGCAGCCTGTCGATAACGGTTAACGCGGCATTCTGCCAGAACCGACGGGTTCCGGCCGCACCGAGCTCGCCCTGTTTAAGGTGATTTCCGCTGACGCGGCCGCGTAACAGCGCACTAGCGGCACATGCGGAACAGGCCCATATCGACATGCAAGTGATCGCGGTGGGCGGCGTTGTACTGCGGTCCGAGGGTGACATTGAAGCTGTCGCAAGCGCCGTTATGCACCAGGCGCAAGAAGCGCGCTGCATCGCCTTCTCCCGGCCAGTCGCGCAGCACGCTGATGCGTCGACCGTCGCGCAGGCGAAACCCGGTGATATCCAGAGCATTGGCCGAGGCATGCTGGCTACGGCGCTGGCTACCCGCAATAGTGCGGCAGGCGAAGCTGCCGACATGCTCGACCTGCACCACCGGCTGGCCGAACACCTGCTGTGCCGCTGGCTGCAACGCATGTTGCTCGAACAGGGCAAAAGCCGCCGCCAGCGGACAGGTCGTGATAAAGCTGCTGCTGAAACGCACCCCCGATGCCTGCACCCGCAGGGTATTCTCCAGCGGGCAGTCCGCCGCCGGGCGGCTATCGGCCAGCACGGTGTAACGCAGCGGCGACGTAGCCAGGGCCTGCTGACAGAGCACAGGATCATCCTCCAGGCGCCAGAGTTTGAAGGGCGTCAGCAGGTTCGGCGTGGCCCTGATATCCAGTGGCGCCCAGGGATTCCAGCGCGGGGGCACATCGAGCCACTGCTGATAGACAGCCAGCGGCACGCCAAG
>JBFKAF010000558.1:0-2667 GCA_041621735.1 Pseudomonas sp. | reverse complement strand
GTCGCCGCCGACCAAGATGGACCAGCATCAGCTCACCGAAGAAGGCTACTACGAGATCTACGGTAAAGCCGGTGCGCGCCTGGAAATGCCCGGCTGCTCGCTGTGCATGGGTAACCAGGCGCGGGTAGAAGCCAAGGCCACAGTGGTCTCGACCTCGACCCGTAACTTCCCCAACCGTCTCGGCGACGGTGCCAATGTGTACCTGGCCTCTGCCGAACTGGCGGCGGTCGCCTCGATTATCGGCAAGCTGCCGACCGTCGAGGAGTACATGGTCTACGCGAAAGACATCGACAGCATGGCTGCCGACGTTTACCGCTCCCTGAGCTTCGACCAGATCGCCGAGTTCCGCGAAGCCGCTGCCAACGCCCAGATCCCGGTCGCTCAAGCCTAACTGAGAAAAAGGATAACCTCGGTATGCGTCCCAACTCGTTGTTCCGTTTGCTGTTTGCCCTGACCATCGGGCTATTAGCAGAATTCGTCCCAAACGCCTTCGCAACTCCTCCGATAGCCAAGGAACAGATTCGGGTCTAGCCGACGAGCGCGAAGTTTTTACGCAAAATTTCCTTGACCCAATTTGGAGAAAACTCCACTTCTGACAAGCACTGATTTCAGGCGTCTTACCGTGGAACGTGGCTGATGGGCGGGCTGTAACCGAGGCTGGTGTGCGGTCGGTGCGAGTTGTAATGATGCAGACAGGGCATCAGGTGCTGCGCACGCTGCTCTGAGCTTCCGTAGCTGCGGGCATAGCCCCACTCGCGCACGCTGGTCTGGATGAGGCGCTCGGCCTTACCGTTGGTGCGTGGCATGTATGGCTTGGTACGAAGATGACGCAGCCCCAATCGCCTGACCAGGCGGCGGAACTTACCTGAGCCGTAGCAACTGCCGTTGTCGTTCGTGATGCGGGTGAAATAGATGCCCATGTCGCAGTAGTAACGCAGCGCCTGGAGCAAGGCATGGCAAGCACTGCGGCCATGCTCACCGGAACTCAAACTGCTGAAATCTATGCGACTGGAATTGTCAATGGCCACATGGACAAATACCCAGCCCGAGCCGTTGGAGTTTTGCTGGCGGTCACCGGCAATCTGGTGGCCTGGATTCCTGAGACGGCCCAGTTTCCTGATATTCAAGTGCAGCAGGTCACCGGATTTGCCCTAAGGGTGATCTGAAGTAGCCGGCATCTCCCGGCCACTTCGCTATCAGCGACTTCAAAAAAGACGGCAGGTCAAAACACGATCAAATCTGTCGGGCTTTCATGCTTCGATAATCCGGTGGCTCCCACCGGCCCTATAGCTGCTGAAGACGCGGCAAATGGTGTTGCCACGCTATTGCACCGCCACGTACTTCAGGATTCCACTCTTCAGCAATGAGCGAACTGAAAAAACTGTGCAATACCCTAGCCGACAGGAGCCTATCAGTTTTTCCTAGGCTGCTTTTAAGGCGCCCTCATTGTCCCAACTGCTTGAAGGCGATCCGGAACTTATGCAGCAGCGGCTCGGTGTAGCCGCTGGGCTGCTCACAGCCCTTGAACACCAGGTCGCTGGCCGCTTGGAAGGCTGCCGACTGCGCGTAGTTCGCCGCCATCGGCCGGTACTGCGAATCACCGGCGTTCTGCGCGTCGACCACCTTGGCCATGCGCTCGAGGGTCTCGCGCACCTGCGCCTCGGCGACCACGCCGTGGTGCAGCCAGTTGGCGATGTGCTGGCTGGAGATGCGCAGGGTCGCGCGGTCTTCCATCAGGCCGACGTCGTGGATGTCCGGCACCTTGGAGCAGCCGACGCCCTGCTCGACCCAGCGCACCACGTAGCCGAGGATGCCCTGGCAGTTGTTGTCCAGTTCTTCCTGGATCTCGCTGGCGCTCCAGGTGCGCTCGGCGGCCACCGGCACGCTGAGCAGGCCGTCGAGCAGTTCGTCGCGCTGGCTGTTCAGGTCGATGGCCTCCAGCTCGCGCTGCACCGCCGGCACGTCCACCTGGTGGTAGTGCAGGGCATGCAGTACGGCGGCGGTCGGCGACGGCACCCAGGCGGTGTTGGCGCCGGCCAGCGGGTGAGCGATCTTCTGCTCGAGCATGTCGGCCATCAGGTCCGGCATGGCCCACATGCCCTTGCCGATCTGCGCCCGGCCGCGCAGGCCGCAGCTCAGGCCGACCAGCACGTTGTTGCGCTCGTAGGCCTGGATCCAGGCGCTGCTCTTCATGTCGCCCTTGCGCAGCATGGCGCCGGCTTGCATGGCGCTGTGCATCTCGTCGCCGGTGCGGTCGAGGAAGCCGGTGTTGATGAAAGCCACCCGTGCACTGGCGGCGGCGATGCAGGCCTTGAGGTTGACGCTGGTGCGTC
Organism: Pseudomonas sp.; assembly: GCA_041621735.1. Classification (GTDB taxonomy): domain Bacteria; phylum Pseudomonadota; class Gammaproteobacteria; order Pseudomonadales; family Pseudomonadaceae; genus Aquipseudomonas. The sequence continues at coordinate 334 of JBFKAF010000558.1, read as the reverse complement.
GCTCCTCGTCCATGATGCCGATCTTCAGGGTATGCCGTGGCAGCTTGAGCAGGTCCTCGATGCGGCCGAACAGCTGGTCGGCAAAGGCCACTTCGGCCGGGCCGTGCATCTTCGGCTTGACGATGTAGACGCTGCCGCTGCGCGAGTTGCCGCACCGCTTGAGGTCGTGCAGGGCGATCAGGCTGGTCATCACGCCGTCGAGGATGCCCTCGGGGATCTCATTGCCTTCGCCGTCGAGGATCGCCGGGTTGCTCATCAGATGGCCGACGTTGCGCACGAACAGCAGCGAGCGGCCGTGCAACTTCAGTTCGCCACCGGCGGCAGCCACGTACTG
>JBFKAF010000557.1:0-2678 GCA_041621735.1 Pseudomonas sp. | reverse complement strand
AGCTGTCGTACTCGAAGCCGGCGAAGGCCTCGAGGGTGCGATTGCGGCCGTAATCATACTGCCAGCGGGAAATCGCGCTCCACTGCGGGACGATCGGCCAGATCACCGAGAAGTCGTGCTGGCTGATCTTGTAGTAGTCCTTGATGAAGTTGGCGCTGCCCGGCGTGCCGAAGTCGCCGCCACCAACCACCCAGTTACCGGTGGTCTGGTCGAAGCGCACGGTGTCGTTGCGATAGCGATAGCCGGCGTTGATGATCTTGTTCGGGTTGTCTTCCGGCTGGTAGTGGAACATCGCGCTGCCCGAACGGGTGCGATGGGTGTCCGGGTCCCAGTTGAAGTCCGAGCTCAGGCGCCAGTCGCGGTTGAAGCGATACAGGTATTCCAAGGCGTAGGGCGATACGGATGATTGCGCATCGACACGGGTGTTTGCGTCGATGCCCGGTAGTTGCACCTTGCGGTCTTTGAAATAGAAGGCCTGGCCGATGCTGAAACGCTGCCGTTCGAAGCCGTTGCTTTCGATCCAGCGGTTGGTGACGCCCAGCGATAGCTTGTTTTCGTCGCCGATACGGTCCTTGCCGGAGAAGCGGTTCTCACGGAACAACGAGGCATAGTTGAAGGTGTATTCGCCGGAGTCGAAGACCGGGATATCGGTCTGGTCTTCTTCGGGCACATAGAGGTAGAACAGCCGCGGCTCGAGGGTCTGGCGATAGTCCTTGCCGAACCATTGGGTGTCGCGGTCGAAATACAGGCCGCTGTCGACGCTGTACATGGCCAGGCTGCGACTTTGGCTGGAACTGAATTCCTGCTCGGCCAGCAGAGTGCTCTTGCCTTGCTGGTCGAGGCTCAGATCATAGTTGGTCTGCAGGAATTTGACTTGTGGCTTGACGAAGCCCCAGCTCCAATCCAGCGGCAGACTGACGGCTGGCTCTAGATGTAGGCGAGTGCCGTTGGCGCGGGCCAAGCCGCGAATATTGCTGTCGTACCAAGGGGTTGTAACGCCGTTTTCATCGCTGAACAGGCCCGAACGCAGGTCGCGATCGAAGCGCACCAACTCGCTGCCATAGCTGAAGTCCAGGCCACCCGGATGAAACGGCAGGGCGCCATCCAGGGTGATCTGCGGCAGGCGGTTGTACGGGGTGATGTCGGTGATGTTGGCCAGCTCGTAGGCATGCGCGTTCAGTCGAGCGGTGTAATTTTCGCCGCGATAGGTCAGGGTGCCGCGCTGATTGACATAGGTCGCGTTGTCGATGCCCAGGTCGGTGCTCAGATCCTGAAAATAATACGGGTCGCTGATGTCGGTGTAGTCGACTTCGGCCAGCAGGCGCGAGTCGAGGCCTTGTTTGTGCTGCCAGCTATAGAGCCAGCGCTGCTGCTTGGATTCCGATTGCAGCTTGCGGTCGTCGTTGCTGTCGCTGATGTAACCGGCGCCCAGCTGACCTTCGCTGCTCTTGGTCAGGTAGCGGAACTCGCCTTCGGTGAGCAGGCCGCGGTCGCTCATGTAGGTCGGGTAGAGGGTCGCGTCGTAATTCGGCGCCAGATTGAAATAGTAGGGCGTCTGCAGAGTCAGGCCGTTATTGCCGGAGCTGCTGATGCTCGGCGGCAAGAAGCCGGACTGGCGCCGATCATCAATCGGAAAATGGATATACGGCGTATAGAAAACCGGGAAATCCTTGACCCGCAGGGTGACGTTGGTCGCGGTGCCAAAGCCGGTGGCGGGATTCAGGGTGACGTTGTTGCCTTTCAGGTGCCAGGCGTTGCTGCCGGGTTCGCAGCTGGTATAGGTGCCGTCTTTCAGGCGAATAATCGCGGTTTCTTCACGTTTGGCATAGAGCGCGCTACCGCGCACATGGCCTTTATGCAGGACATACTCGGCGTTATCGATCTTGGCTTCGCCGTTGTCCAGTTGCAGCTCGGCACGGTCGCCGACCACCAGCGCGCCATCGTCACGCAGGCGTACGTTACCAATCAGCTCGCCGCGATTTTCGGCTTGCAGCAGGCGGGCCTCGTCGGCCTCGACTTGCAGGCTCGACTGGCGCAAGACCACATCGCCCGCCAGGGTCGCGACCTGTTGTTCCTGCTCGTAGCGCGAGGCTTTGGCGGAAACGAACAGCGGCGCTTCGCTCATTGGCGTCGTGTCGCCCATGCCCGGGCGCTTCGGCTCGACGTAAGCACCGGCACAGTAAGGGCCGGTTTCTGCCAGCTGCGCGGCGCTCAGTTGCTCGCGCGGCACCCAGTCCAGGTGGCTGTAGTCGGCGCTGCGCGAGGTCAGGGCCTTGCCGCCGCTCTGCGTGACGAGGGTGGCGGTGGAGGCTTTGCTCGCTCTGCCCTGGTCTGCGGGGCCACCGGCGCTGACGGCGGAACCGCTGTGCAGCGGGCGTGCCGGCACAGCAGCACTGCTGGCTTTGGGCGCGCATGCCCAGCTACCGGAAGCCGACGCTTGGCAGTCATACTGCTCGGCAGCTATGGCGAATTGGCCAGCGACAGGCTGCATGGCAAGAAGGCTGCCAGTGACCAGAAGTGGGAATTTTTTACGGAACGCGGGGTATTTTACTGCCATCTTATTTTTCCGGGCTTCCTGCGCGCTATCGGCCCAGGGGCCGCACGCCTCTCGATGGGCTGAAAAAGATGCTGGATAATAAAGCATGACCCGCGCAACGGCTAGCGCCGTGGAGACCCTT
>JBFKAF010000556.1:0-2681 GCA_041621735.1 Pseudomonas sp. | reverse complement strand
TTGGCTGCTACGCGACGTCTTGGCATTGATAAGCCCTCAAACGGTCTTCAGGTTAGCCCGGGACCCCACCAGAGGTGTCGCCCGACCTTACTCTTATCGACTCAAATAAATAAATAACTGCAGTTCAGAGCAAGCGGCCGATTACTTCGGACGCTTAGTACCGTACTTCGAGCGACCCTGGTTACGACCCTTAACACCGGAAGTATCCAAAGAACCACGAACGGTGTGGTAACGCACACCCGGAAGGTCTTTTACACGACCGCCACGGATCAGCACCACGCTGTGCTCTTGCAGGTTGTGGCCTTCACCGCCGATGTACGAGGAAACCTCGAAACCGTTGGTCAGACGCACACGGCATACTTTACGCAGTGCCGAGTTAGGTTTTTTCGGCGTAGTGGTATACACGCGAGTGCACACACCACGACGCTGCGGGCAGTTCTGCAGCGCAGGCACGTCGGATTTCTCGACGATACGCTTACGCGGCTGACGTACCAGCTGGTTAATAGTTGCCATCTATAAGCTCCACTGTTGTCTTTCGACGCTATTGCCCTACTAAGGAAAGCAAAATGGCAGAGCGGATGCCCTGCCAAATTTAGGGGTGCATGAGTCTAATGACACTCACACCCCCAGTCAAGGCCAAGCCCCGCCACCAGAGCAGCGAGGCCGTGCACTCAATTACCGCTGGAGTTCAGCGCCTCGGTCAGTGCGGCTTCGACCTCACTGGCGCTGACGCGCACCGGCTTGTCAGCATCACGCTTGCGCTTGCGCTCGCTGTGATAGGCCAGACCGGTACCGGCCGGGATCAGGCGACCCACGACCACGTTCTCCTTCAGGCCACGCAGGAAGTCGCGCTTACCGGTAACCGCGGCCTCTGTGAGCACCCGAGTGGTCTCCTGGAACGAGGCCGCCGAGATGAACGACTCGGTGGACAGCGATGCCTTGGTGATACCCAGCAGCACACGGGTGTACTTGGCGATGAACTTGTCATCGGCAGCCAGACGCTCGTTCTCACCCAGCACACCAGTCAACTCCATCTGGTCGCCCTTGATGAAGGAGGAATCACCCGACTCAGCGATCTCAACCTTGCGCAACATTTGGCGCAGGATGGTTTCGATGTGCTTGTCGTTGATCTTCACGCCTTGCAGACGATAGACGTCCTGAATTTCGTTGACGATGTACTTGGCCAGCGCGCTGACACCCAGCAGACGCAGGATATCGTGCGGATCGCTCGGGCCGTCGGAGATAACCTCACCCTTGTTGACCTGCTCACCCTCGAACACGTTCAGGTGACGCCACTTCGGAATCAGCTCTTCGTATGGATCGCTGCCGTCGGTCGGAGTAATAACCAGACGACGCTTGCCCTTGGTCTCCTTACCGAAGGAAATCGTACCGCTGATCTCGGCCAGGATCGACGCTTCCTTCGGACGACGCGCTTCGAACAAGTCGGCAACGCGCGGCAGACCACCGGTGATGTCACGGGTCTTCGAGGTTTCCTGCGGGATACGGGCAATAACATCACCCACGCCCACCTGAACGCCATCGGCCACACCCACCAGGGCATTTGCCGGCAGGAAGTACTGAGCCGGTACGTCAGTACCCGGCAACAGCAAGTCCTTACCATTGGCGTCGACCATTTTCACGGCCGGACGGATGTCCTTGCCAGCGGCCGGGCGATCCTTAGGATCCAACACCTCAATATTGGTCAAACCGGTCAATTCATCGGTCTGACGCTTGATGGTGATGTTCTCCTCCATGCCGACGAAGGTCACGGTACCCTTCATTTCGGTGACGATCGGGTGAGTGTGCGGGTCCCACTTGGCCACGATGGCGCCAGCGTCGACCTTGTCGCCTTCCTTGACGGAAATCACCGCACCATACGGCAGCTTGTAGCGCTCACGCTCACGACCGAACTCATCGGCAATTGCCAGCTCACCGGAGCGCGATACCGCGACCAGCGCGCCATCCAGGCGCTCGACGTGCTTGAGGTTGTGCAGACGAACCGTGCCACCGTTCTTCACCTGAACGCTGTCAGCAGCGGAAGTCCGGCTAGCCGCACCGCCGATGTGGAACGTACGCATGGTCAGCTGAGTACCCGGCTCACCAATCGACTGGGCGGCGATAACACCGACCGCCTCGCCGATATTGATCTGGTGACCACGGGCCAAGTCGCGACCGTAGCACTTGGCGCAGATGCCGTAGCGTGTTTCACAGCTGATCGGCGAACGCACGATCACTTCGTCGATGCTGTTCAGCTCGATGAACTCAACCCACTGCTCGTCGACCAAGGTACCGGCCGGAACCAGTACGTCGTCGCTGCCTGGCTTGACCACGTCACGGGCGATAACTCGACCCAGCACGCGCTCACCCAGCGGCTCAACCACGTCACCGCCTTCAATGTGCGGTGTCATCAGCAGACCATGCTCGGTACCGCAATCGATCGCGGTTACCACCAGATCCTGCGCCACGTCGACCAGGCGACGGGTCAGGTAACCGGAGTTTGCGGTCTTCAGTGCGGTATCCGCCAAACCCTTACGAGCACCGTGCGTCGAGATGAAGTACTGCAGAACCGACAGACCCTCACGGAAGTTCGCGGTGATCGGCGTTTCGATGATCGAGCCGTCCGGCTTGGCCATCAGACCACGCATACCGGCGAGCTGACGGATCTGCGCAGCAGAACCCCG
>JBFKAF010000555.1:0-2705 GCA_041621735.1 Pseudomonas sp. | reverse complement strand
TTCCATCGTTAAGCTCATCCGGCAAATGTGACCAGCGAGTCGTTGACGTTGCCAGGGTTCAGGGGCCGCTACTTTGATGCAATCGTGGCCTCCTAGACTAACGTTGAACTACAGCGTTGTGGCGCCAGTCATGACTCGCGACTGCCCTAGTCGAATCACAAGCCAAACGGAGCACAACCATGGCGTTCTTTACTGCGGCCAGCAAAGCCGACTTCCAGCACCAACTGCAAGCGGCCTTGGCGCAGCACGTCAGTGAGCAGGCGTTGCCACAAGTCGCCCTGTTCGCCGAGCAATTTTTCGGCATCATCGCTCTCGAGGAGCTCACCCAGCGTCGCCTTTCCGACCTGGTGGGCTGCACCTTGTCGGCTTGGCGCCTACTGGAGCGCTTCGACCCCGCCAAGACAGAAGTGCGGGTGTTCAACCCGGATTATGAAAAACACGGTTGGCAGTCCACCCACAGTGCGGTGGAAGTGCTGCATCGCGATATTCCGTTTCTGGTCGACTCGGTGCGCATGGAGCTGAATCGTCGCGGTTACAGCATTCACACCCTGCAGAACAGTGTGCTCAGCGTGCGCCGCAACAGTAATGGCGAGCTGTTGGAAATCCTGCCCAGCGGCACGCAGGGCGAAGGAGTGCTGCAGGAGTCGTTGATTTTTCTGGAGATCGACCGCTGCGCCAGCGCTGGCGAGCTGAGAACCCTGGAAAAAGCCCTGCAGGAAGTCTTCAAGGAGGTGCGCCAAAGCGTCGCCGACTTCCAGCCGATGAAGGCCAAGGCCAAGGAATTGCTGGCTTGGTTGGGCAAGGCCAAGCTCAAGGTCGAAGGCGCCGAGCTCGAAGAAATCAAGGTGTTCCTCAACTGGTTGCTCGACGACCATTTCACCTTCCTCGGCTATGAGGAGTTCACCGTGGCCGATGCTGCCGAGGGCGGCACGGTGGTGTATGACGAGAAATCCTTACTGGGCTTGTCCAAGCGTCTGCGCAAGGGGCTCAAGGCTGAGGAGCAGCATATCGATCCCGAGGCGGTCAGCTATCTGCGCGCGCCGCTGTTGCTGTCCTTCGCCAAGGCTGCCGAGCCGAGCCGCGTGCACCGACCGGCGTACCCGGACTTCGTCTCCATTCGCGAGCTGGATAGCAAGGGGCGGGTGGTCAAGGAGTGCCGCTTCATGGGCCTCTACACCTCGGCGGTGTATGCCGAAAGCGTGTGGAATATCCCGTATATCCGCCGCAAGGTCGCAGTGATCGAGCAGCGCGCGGGCTTCGACAGCAAGGCGCACCAGGGCAAGGAACTGGCCCAGGTGCTGGAGGTACTGCCACGCGACGACCTGTTCCAGACCCCGGTCGACGAACTGTTCAATACCGCGATGGCCATCGTGCAGATTCAGGAGCGCAACAAGATTCGCGTATTCCTGCGCCGCGATCCTTACGGGCGGGTGTGCTATTGCCTGGTCTATGTACCACGCGATATCTACTCCACCGAAATCCGCCTGAAGATTCAACAGGTGTTGATGGAGCGCCTGCAGGGAACCGACGTCGAGTTCTGGACCTTCTTCTCCGAATCGGTGCTGGCGCGGGTGCAATTCATCCTGCGAGTCGACCCGAACAACAAGGTGCAGATCGACCCGGTACGCCTGGAAAAAGAAGTGATTCAGGCCTGTCGTTCCTGGAATGACGATTATGCCGGCCTGATTGTGGAGACCCTGGGTGAAGCGCAGGGTACCAATGTACTGGCGGACTTCCCCGCTGGTTTCCCTGCCGGCTACCGTGAGCGCTGCGCCCCGCACTCTGCGGTGGTCGACATGCAACACCTGCTCAGCCTGAGCAACGAGCGGCCGCTGGTCATGAGCTTCTACCAGCCATTGATCCAGAGTGGCCAGCAACTGCACTGCAAACTATTTCACGCCGACACGCCGTTGCCGCTCTCGGATGTCTTGCCGGTATTGGAAAACCTCGGCCTGCGTGTACTCGGCGAATTCCCCTATCGCCTCAACCGGCAGGACGGTCGCGAGTTCTGGATTCACGACTTCGCCTTCACCTATGCCGAAGGTTTGAATGTCGATATCCAGCAGCTCAACGACACCCTGCAGGATGCTTTCGTACATATCGTCGGCGGCGACGCCGAAAACGATGCCTTCAACCGCCTGGTGCTGACTGCCGCCATGCCGTGGCGCGATGTGGCCTTGCTGCGTGCCTACGCGCGTTACCTCACACAGATTCGCCTGGGCTTCTCCCTCAGCTACGTCGCCAGCACCCTGGTCAGTCACACCAATATCGCCAAGGAATTGGTGCGTCTGTTCAAGACCCGTTTCTATCTGGCGCGCAAGCTGACTGCCGAAGATCTGGACAGTAAGCAACAGAAGCTGGAACAGGCGATTGTCAACGCCCTGGACGATGTCGCAGTGCTCAGTGAAGACCGCATCCTGCGGCGCTACCTGGACCTGATCAAGGCCACCGTACGGACCAATTTTTATCAGGTCGATGCGGCAGGGCTGGGCAAGTCCTACTTCAGCTTCAAGTTCAATCCGCGGGCTATTCAGGACATGCCCAAGCCGGTGCCGAAGTACGAGATTTTCGTCTACTCGCCGCGTGTCGAGGGTGTCCACCTGCGTGGCGGCAAGGTCGCCCGGGGTGGTCTGCGCTGGTCGGACCGCGAAGAAGACTTCCGCACCGAAGTGCTCGGCCTGGTCAAGGCTCAGCAGGTGAAGAAC
>JBFKAF010000554.1:0-2715 GCA_041621735.1 Pseudomonas sp. | reverse complement strand
GCGGAATGCCGAGTGCTGGCGTCAGCAGAGGCAGTAGCCGACTTTTTCAGGGCGGTCAGTCCGCGCTTCGCCAGCTTGGCCCGGTAACACCCTGTGTTACACTCGCGGCCCTCCGCGGTCTCTACGATTTCAAGGAACATCATGACGTTCAAGGCACCGGACAGCCTCGCTGAGCAGATTGCTCATTACCTTGCTGAGCGCATCATCCGCGGTGAATTGAAGGAACGTGAGCGCATTCAGGAACAGAAAGTCACCCAGTCGCTCAACGTCAGTCGCGGCTCGGTACGCGAGGCGCTGCTGATCCTCGAACGCCGCCACTTGATCGTCATCCTGCCGCGCCGCGGCGCCCAGGTCAGCGAGCTGACGCCACACAATGTGAAAAGCCTCTACGCCCTGGTCATGGAGCTGTACATCCTGCTCGCCCGGGCGGTAGCCGATGGCTGGCGGGAGGAGGCCGATCTGGTGCCGTTTCTGGCGATCCAGCAACGTTTGCAGGAGAGTGCGCAGCGCGAGGACATCAACGCCTTCGTGCAGGGCAGCTTCGATATCATGCGCGCGGCATTCCCGTTCTCGAACAACCCCTACCTGCAGGAAACCGTGGAGAACCTGTTGCCGGCGATCAGCCGCACCTACCATTTGGCGTTGGAGCGGCGTAAAGGCGAGATGGGCCAGTTCCTCGGGACCTTCGCCACCTTGCTGCAGGCGATTATTGCCCGCGACCATGGGCAAGCGCGCGAGCTGCTGCTCGGTTACGGCGAACACAATTGCCAGCTGGTGCTGGCTGCACTGGCCGAGCGCTAAGGACTTTCATCCATGCGCCTCAAGTGCATCAAGCTGGCGGGCTTCAAATCATTCGTCGACCCGACCACCGTGACCTTCCCCAGCAACATGGCGGCGGTGGTCGGACCGAACGGCTGCGGCAAGTCGAATATCATCGACGCCGTACGCTGGGTGATGGGCGAGAGTTCGGCGAAGAACCTCCGTGGCGAGTCGATGACCGATGTCATCTTCAACGGCTCCAATACGCGCAAGCCGGTGACCCAGGCCAGCATCGAGCTGATTTTCGACAACTCCGACGCCACCCTGGTCGGCGAATACGCCAGCTATAACGAAATATCCATTCGCCGTCGCGTCACCCGCGATGCGCAGAACACCTATTTCCTCAACGGCACCAAGTGCCGCCGCCGCGACATCACCGACATCTTCCTCGGCACCGGTCTGGGCCCGCGCAGCTACTCGATCATCGAACAAGGCATGATCTCCAAGCTGATCGAGGCCAAGCCGGAAGAGTTGCGCAACTTTATCGAGGAAGCCGCCGGCATCTCCAAGTACAAGGAGCGCCGTCGCGAAACCGAGAACCGCATTCGCCGCACCCACGAGAACCTGGCGCGTCTGAGCGACCTGCGCGAAGAGCTGGAACGCCAGCTGGAACGCTTGCACCGTCAGGCCCAGTCGGCGGAAAAATACCAGGAATACAAGGCCGAAGAGCGTCAGCTCAAGGCTCAGCTCACGGCTCTGCGCTGGCAGGCGTTGAATGAACAGGTCGGCCAGCGCGAGGCGGTAATTGGCAATCAGGAAGTCGGATTCGAGGCGTTGGTCGCCGAACAACGTAATGCCGATGCGAGCATCGAGCGCCTGCGTGATGGTCACCACGAGTTGTCCGAGCGCTTCAACCTGGTGCAGGGACGTTTCTATTCGGTCGGCGGCGATATCGCCCGGGTCGAGCAGAGCATCCAACATGGCCAGCAGCGCCTGCGCCAGCTGCAGGATGACTTGCAGGAAGCCGAGCGCACCCGCCTGGAAACCGAGTCGCACCTGGGTCACGACAGTACCTTGCTGGCCACCCTGGGTGAAGAGCTGGCGATGCTCGAACCCGAGCAGCACCTGACCGCCGCCGCGGCGGAAGAGGCGGCGGCCGCGTTGGAAGAGTCCGAGAGTGCGATGCATGGCTGGCAGGAGCAGTGGGACGGCTTCAACTTGCGTTCGGCCGAACCTCGTCGCCAGGCCGAAGTGCAGCAGGCGCGCAGCCAGCAACTGGAGCAGAGCCTGGAGCGCTTGGCGGAGCGTCAGCGCCGGCTCAACGACGAGTTGCAGCAATTGGCCGCCGACCCGGAAGACGCGGCGATTGTCGAACTGAGCGAACAGATCGCCGCCAGCGAACTGAGCCTGGAAGACCTGCAGATCGCGGAACAGCAGCAAGCCGAACGCTTGCAGCAGTTGCGCGAAGAGTTACAGCAAGCCGGCCAGGCGCAACAGCAGGCCCAGGGCGAGCTGCAGCGGTTGAACGGTCGACTGGCCTCGCTGGAGGCGTTGCAGCAGGCGGCGCTGGATCCGGGCAAAGGCGCCGGCGAGTGGCTGCGCGAGCAGCAGCTGAACCAGCGGCCGCGGCTGGCCGAGGGGTTGCGGGTCGAGTCGGGGTGGGAACTGGCGGTGGAAACCGTGCTCGGCACCGATCTGCAAGCGGTGCTCCTGGATGACGGCGTCGACCAAACGTTCAGCGGGCTGGATTTCAGCGGCTTCGCGCAGGGCGACCTGCGCCTGGTCTTTCCGAGTAAAGGCAGTGTGCGGGTTGCCGGCAGCCTGCTGGACATGGTCGAGGCCAGCGTCGACCTGGCGCCCTGGCTGGCCAAGGTCAGGCCGGTGGAGTCCCTCGATCAGGCGCTGGCAGCGCGCGCGACGCTGGGCGAGGGTGAGAGCCTGATCAGCCGCGATGGC
>JBFKAF010000553.1:0-2723 GCA_041621735.1 Pseudomonas sp. | reverse complement strand
TCCGCTCGGCTACATCATGCCGGAGGCCAACAAGCGCGCCCTGCTGGCCCTGGCGCAACGCTACGACGTGGCGATCATCGAGGACGACGTCTACGGCGAGCTGGCCTACAGCTACCCACGGCCGCGCACCATCAAATCCTATGACGAGGATGGCCGCGTGCTGCTCTGCAGCTCCTTCTCCAAGACCCTGGCGCCAGGCCTGCGGGTCGGCTGGGTTGCCCCGGGGCGCTACCTGCAACAGGTACTGCACCTCAAGTACATCGGCACCGGCATGACCGCGCAGCTGCCGCAACTGGCGCTGACGGAATTCATCCAGAGCGGTCATTACGAGCCGCACCTGCGCCGCATGCGCAGCCAGTACACGCGCAACCGTGACCTGATGACCGACTGGATCCGCCGCTACTTCCCCGTCGGCACACGGGTCAGCCAACCGCACGGCGGCTTCATGCTGTGGCTCGAACTGGACAGCGCATTCGACAGCCAACGGCTGAACCGCGCCTTACTGCCGCACAAGATCCAGATCGCCCCGGGCAGCATCTTTTCCGCCGCCGGCAAGTACCGCAACTGCCTGCGCCTGAACTACGCGGCCAAGCCTGACGCGCAGCTCGAGGAGGCGGTGCGGATTGTCGGCGCGACCGTCACAGAGCTGCTCGACGGCAGCCACTAAGGGCGCTCGGCGCGCCAGCCACCCTGCCGGCTCACGCACCCTGCTAGCAGGCCGCTATCAGTTGCTCGGCGCACTCATCCCGGCCTTGCCCTCCAGCCCGGGATCGACAAACGCCAGCCAGACGAAGCCCGCCGCGCCCGCCGCCATCAACAGCGGCAGGGCGTGGCCGCTGATCCACTGGCTGGCCGCGCCGGTTGCCAGCGGGCCGAGCAAACAGCCAATCCCCCACAGCTGCGCGACATGCGCATTGGCGCGCACCAGCTCATCATCGCGAAAGCGCTCGCCTATCAGGATCAGCGACAAGGTGAATAAGCCGCCGGCACTGGCGCCGAATAGCACCCACACCGGCCAGATCAGCGGCGTATGCAGCAGCGGCGGAATACTCAGACTCGACAGCAGCAGCACCAGGCCGCAGCCGCGAAACAGCGTGCGTCGCGACATCAGGTCGGCCAGCCAGCCAATCGGCAGCTGCAGCGCCGCATCGCCGACCACCACCACGCTGACCATGAACAGCGCCACTTCCTGGGTAAAGCCCTGACGCAGGCCGTAGATCGGCAGCAGGGTCAGCATCATCGCCTCGAACGCGGCGAACAGCACCACCGCCCAGGCGATCGCCGGCATGCCGCGGCAGAACACCGCCAAGCCGCGGGCGGAGGCGCTGTGCTCGTCGACCCTGGGCGCCCCGCTACGCCCGAGCAGCAGCAACGAGCCGCCGATCAGCAGGCCGGTGCCGGTCCAGAAGGCGCGGTCGCCATCCGTGCCCAGCGCATTGAGCAACAACGGCCCGGACAACTGACTCAGGGCGTAGCCGGTGCCGTACAGCGCCACCAGACGACCGCGCCACTTCTCCACCGACAACTGATTGATCCAGCTCTCGCCCAGGATGAACACCACCGTCAACGCCACACCGATCAGCAGACGCAGCACCAGCCAGATCGCGTAGTCCTGCACCAGCGCCAGCAACGCCACGGACAGCGCACCAACCAGCAGACACAACTGCATCAGCAGCGTGGTGCCCAAGCGTCCGGCCAGCCGCCCGGCCAACGAGGCGCCGAGTAACACGCCGACGGCCGGCGTCGCCGCCATCACCCCGATGGCGAAAGCGTCATAGCCCCAACTCTCCAGGCGCAATGACACCAGCGGCATGGTCACTCCCAGCGCCAAGCCGATGCTGATGACCGCCGAACAGACGGCGAAATAGGTACCCCAACGCATTGCCAGACTCCTTTTTGTCGTGGCCGCAAGACGAAGCAAAACGGCCGGGTTTCCAAAGGAAACCCGGCCGCAGGTTTGGCTCGATGAGCCGGCCCCGATCAAGGGGCGGACCTAAGTGCGGAGGGCCGCTGCCCACCGCGCCTGTCGCTTACAGCTTGATCCAGGTGGACTTCAGTTCGGTGTATTTGTCGAAGGCATGCAGCGACTTGTCGCGACCGTTGCCCGACTGCTTGAAACCGCCGAACGGCGCGGTCATGTCGCCGCCATCGTACTGGTTGACCCACACGCTGCCAGAGCGCAGCGCCTTGGCCGCCAGGTGCGCCTTGGACAGGTCGCGGGTCCAGATGGCAGCGCCCAGGCCGTAAATGCTGTCGTTGGCGATCTGAATGGCTTGCTCGGTGCTGTCGAACGCAATCACCGTCAGCACCGGGCCGAAGATCTCTTCCTGGGCGATGCGCATGGCGTTATCCGCATCATCGAAAATGGTCGGTTCGACGTACTGGCCGCCGGTCTCTTCCAGGGTGCGCTTGCCGCCACACAGCAGGGTGGCCTGGTCGGCGTGGCCGGCTTCGATATAGGCCAATACAGCGTTGAGGTGACCCGCGTCGACCAGTGCGCCGACCTTGGTCTGCGGGTCCAGCGCATGCCCGGTCTTCCAGCCCTGCATGGCTTCCAGCAGCATCGGCATGAACTGATCCTTGATCGAGCGCTCGACCAGCAGGCGCGAGCCGGCGGTGCACATCTCGCCCTGGTTGAAGCAGATCGCCGCGGCGGCGGCCTCGGCGGCGGCCTTGAGGTCGGGCGCATCGGCGCAGACGATGTTGGCGCTCTTGCCGCCGGC
>JBFKAF010000552.1:0-2724 GCA_041621735.1 Pseudomonas sp. | reverse complement strand
CGAACTCGGTCACGGCGCCGCCTACTACTGGAAGGGCAAGGTGCCGGCCGCGCAGTTCTTCACCGCCGTGCCGTTCGGCCTGTCGACCGCGGAAATGAACGCCTGGCTGAGCAAGGCTGGTGGCCAGCAACTGTGGGACGAGGCCTATGCCCCCTTCGGCGTGAAACCCATGGCCGTCGGCAATACCGGCATGCAGATGGGCGGCTGGTACAACAAGGAAATCAATTCGCTGGACGACCTCAAGGGCCTGAAGATCCGCATGCCCGGTCTCGGCGGCGAAGTGCTCAGCCGCCTCGGCGCGACCACCGTCAACCTGCCGGGTGGCGAGATATTCACCGCCCTGCAAACCAGTGCGATCGACGCCACCGACTGGGTCAGCCCCTACAACGACCTGGCCTTCGGCCTGCACAAGGCCGCCAAGTTCTACTACTACCCGGGCTGGCAAGAGCCGCAAGCGGTGCTCGAGCTGCTGATCAATCAGCAAGCCCTGGACAGCCTGCCGGCCGACTTGCAGGCGATCCTCACCGAGGCGGCGCGCGCGGCCAACCAGGACATGCTCGACGACTACGTCTATCACAACGCCCTGGCCCTGGATGAACTGAAGAAGCAGGCCACCCTGCTCAAGCGCTTCCCCGACGAGGTGCTCGATGCCATGCACTTCGAGGCCGACATAGTGCTCGGCGAACTGGCCGCGCAAAACGAACTGAACGGGCGCATCTGGGCCTCGATGAAAGCCTTCCAGGCCCAGGTCAGCCAGATGCACCAGCTGTCCGAGAAGGAACTGTACAACTGGCGTTGAAGCCGCCCTCGCAGCCAACGCCATAACCCCGCACACACGGAGCCCCTCGGCTCCGTTTGTCGTTTCTGGCCACCCCTTTGCGGCTGCCGGCCCATACTCGAAAGCGAGGTGAGCCGATGAAAAAACCGACCGTTAACGCCGAGCAGGTCCTCGACGCGGCACTGCAACTGGCCGACGACTGTGGCTGGGAGCGCCTGCACCTGTTCGAGGTGGCGGCGCACTTGGGCGTCGGCCTGGACGCCATCGCCGCGCACTATCCGGATAAGGATCAACTGGTCGAAGCCTGGTTCGACCGCGCCGACCGCGCCCTGCTGAGCCGCGCCAAAGCCACCGACCTGATCGCCCTGGCGCCCGCCAAATGCCTGGAGGAACTGCTGATCGCCTGGCTCGACAGCCTGGCCGCGCACCGCGCGGTGACCGGGCAGATGCTGCTGTATAAACTCGAACCGGGGCATATCCATCTGCAGGTGCTGGGCCTGCTGCGCATCAGCCGCACCGTGCAGTGGTGGCGCGAGGCCGCCCGGCGGGAGTCGCTGTACCTGCATCGCATCGCCGAGGAAAGCCTGCTCAGCGGCGTCTACCTGCGCTGCTTTATCCACTGGCTGCGCCATCCCGAAGAAGACCCGGTGGAGTTCCGCGCCCTGCTGCGTCGGCAACTGCGCTGCGGCCCACTGCTGATGTTGCTGCGCCAATTCTAGTGCTTGGTACGGCTAGTGGGTGGCGCGCAGCCGGGTTCAGCTCGTCTTCGACACGGCTTTGGCGACGTACCTGACAACGGTCTCCCCGACGGATGGCTGAAGGGTTCGCGCGCGGCAGCAGGCAGCACCGGCACAGCTCAAAAGCAAAAGCCCGAAACACTCTGCGGCTGGTCATCGCCTCGTTACACGTGCAAGATGCCGCGCGTAGTTCCAACAACCGAGAGCACCTCCATCATGCAGCGTTTCCTCAGCATCGCCCTGGTTATCTGCCTGGCGCTAACGTTCAGTTTCGAAGCCCACGCCAAGCGCTTTGGCGGCGCTAAATCCTTCGGTTCCGCGCCGAGCCACCAGACCCGCCAGACCCCGTCGCAACCGGCCGCCAACACTGCGACCGCCGGTCGTCAGCCTGCCGCTGCCAGCGGTGCCTCGCGCTGGCTCGGCCCGCTGGCCGGTTTGGCTGCCGGTGGCCTGCTCGCCTCGATGTTCATGGGTGATGGCTTCGAAGGCCTGCAGATCATGGACATGCTGATCTTCGGCCTGATCGCCTTCCTGCTGTTCCGTTTCCTCGCCGCCCGTCGCCAGCGCAGCCAGCCAGCGACTGCCAACGGTGCGCCCTATCAGCGCGAGATGCCGGCCGCCGCCAGCCCGATCTTCGGCGGCAGCGCCGCGGCAATCAAGCCGGTGATCAACGCGCCGGCCTGGTTCAACGAGCAGAGCTTCATCGCCGCCGGCCGCGAGCACTTCCTCAGTCTGCAACAGCACTGGGATGCCAACGAAATGGAGCAGATCGCCGAGTTCGTCACCCCTCAGCTGCTGAGCTTCCTGACTCAGGAGCGCGCCAGCCTGGGCGACGCTTTCCAGTCCACCTATATCGACAACCTCGAAGTGCAACTGGATGGCGTCGATGACAGCGCCGACAAGACCGTGGCCACCCTGACCTTCATTGGCCAGGCCAAGACCTCGCGCTTCGACCAGGGCGAAAGCTTCAGCGAAAGCTGGCGCCTTGAGCGCGCAGCGGGCGACAACCAGCCTTGGCTGGTGGCGGGGATTCGCCAGAACTGATCGCTTCGTTGGTGCACACAAAACCCCAGGCAAGCCTGTAATGCTGTTCACTTAAGCATTTGAACCCCGACAGGGCTTCCCCGAAAATCCGATGCCAGGTCTCTGGCATCGGATTTTTTATGTCTCTCCAACAGCAACTGCTCGACTTAGGCGAACTGCTCAACT
>JBFKAF010000551.1:0-2733 GCA_041621735.1 Pseudomonas sp. | reverse complement strand
GTGTCGCTACCGGCGAAGAAAGTGCCACAGTTGTCGATGACGGTCTGATCCCATTCCAGCTGGTAGAACGCCTCCATGCTGACGTTGTCGGTCAGGCTCTGCGACAGGTAGAGCATGTTGACCGGAATCAGCCCTTCCTTGATCTCCGCGCCCGGACGGCGGAAGGCCGCGGCGTCGACCGGATTGATCGAGTTGATCGAGTTCTGGATAAAGGTGCTCTCGCCCCAGCTGACCACCTGCTTGCCGACCCGCACGCTGCCTGGCTTATCGGCGACGCTGTAGTTGTGGTAGACGAAGGCGTCGAGAATCTGCGCGCCGGAAGACTGGGCCGCCTCCTTGCGGTTGTGATCGTCGATGTCATACAACAACCGATGCTCGTCCTTGGTCTCGAAGTCGTACCAGTACTTGCCGCGGATAAAGACACCGGTGTCGCCGTACTTCAGTTCGAGGTCATGGATACCCTTGAAAATCTTCGAGAAGGTCTCGCCCTTCTTGAAATTCAGACGGCCATCGTCTTGGGTCTGCGACGAGGCCTGGCCGCCATTACGGGTTCCGACAAAATCCGGATCCGCGCCGCGCACCGACCAGCTGGCGCCGACCGACAACGAAGAGTCGAACTGCCCTTCGAGTTCGCCGACATTGAAAGTAATGGCCTGGACCGGCGCGACACAGCCCAAGGCGACGGCAATGGCCAGCGCGCAAGGCTGGAAGACGGCATGTGTTGTTCTTGTTGTCATGCGGCTCTCCTGGAAAAGCTCGATTTCGTGTTGAGGCTCCACGCTACCGAGTCGCCCTCCCCATGGATAAGCGCCCGAAAGAGGTATTTGGCCTGTCACTCGAAAGTGTGAATCTCGCTCTACAGCTGCGCTTCCCGCGGACGCATGAGTAGGCTGGATGCCCCACTATTGCCTGGATGAATACCGCTGTGAGCCGACTGCAGCGACGCCATGCCGAGGCAGCCGAACGACTGAATCCGCTGAAATAGAGGCTTGCCGGCCACTCGCCGTATGCAAATCGATACGACGTAACGAAAGCGACACAAAGCAGCCAACCCGCGACACCACGGGCTCTACGAGACACTCAACGGCCACACCTCGCATAACTGTATCGAATCCAATACAAAGACCTTTGCGGCGACCCTCTAAAATATATTTAAGTTGTTGATTTTATTGAATTAAACAACAATGGCACCACCCTTGCTAACGTCTTACCCAGAGCGCTCGCTGCCTGGCACGAGCACCTTGATCATCGCCCGCACGAGAATCGGGCGAGTCCGCCTACTTGAGGAGTTCACATGAGCGAGTTGCGTTTTACCGTTGATCACGAATGGCTGCGTCAGGACGCAGATGGCCTGGTCACAGTCGGCATTACCGCTTACGCCCAGGAAGCCTTGGGTGACGTGGTGTTCGTGCAGCTGCCGGAGCCGCAAACCTATGCCGAGGGCGACGAAGTCGCGGTGCTGGAGTCGGTCAAGGCGGCCAGCAACATCGCCATGCCCCTGGCAGGCGAGATCGTCGAAGTGAATGCCGAGCTGGACGGCAGCCCCGAGCTGGTCAACGAAGACCCGCTGGGCAAAGGCTGGTTCTTCCGCTTCCGTCCAGCCGACGCGGCAGCCGTGGCCGCCCTGCTCGACCAGGCCGGCTACGACCGCCTGCTGAAAGCCAACGACGACGCCTGAGGTAGCCGGCATGACTGACGCAATCGATCTGAGCACCGCCAACGAATTCATCCCGCGGCATATCGGCCCGCGTGACGCCGACACCGCCAGCATGCTCGAGCAGCTCGGTTACGAATCGCTCGACGCGCTGATCGCCAGCGTGATCCCCGAGAGCATCAAGGGCAGCAGCGTACTCGAACTGTCGGCCGGCCTCAGCGAAGCCGACGCCCTGGCCAAGATCAAGGCCATCGCGGTAAAGAACCAACAGTTCAGCAGTCATATCGGCCAGGGTTACTACGGTACCCACACGCCGAGCCCGATCCTGCGCAACCTGCTGGAAAACCCGGCCTGGTACACCGCCTACACCCCTTACCAGCCGGAAATTTCCCAGGGCCGTCTGGAAGCCCTGCTGAACTTCCAGACCCTGATCAGCGACCTGTCCGGCCTGCCGATCACCAACGCCTCCCTGCTCGACGAGGCCACCGCCGCCGCCGAAGCCATGACCTTCTGCAAACGCCTGTCGAAGAACAAGGCCAGCAACGCCTTCTTCGCCTCGCAGCATTGCCACCCGCAAACCCTCGACGTGCTGCGCACCCGCGCCGAGCCGCTGGGTATCGAAGTGGTAATCGGCGATGAGCGCGAAATCACTGACGCCAGCGCCTACTTCGGCGCCCTGCTGCAATACCCGGCGAGCAATGGCGACATCTTCGACTACCGCGAACTGGTCGAGCGCTTCCACGCCGCCAAGGCGCTGGTTGCCGTCGCGGCCGATCTGCTGGCCCTGACCCTGCTCACGCCGCCCGGCGAATTCGGTGCCGACGTGGCCCTGGGCAGCGCCCAGCGCTTCGGTGTACCGCTGGGCTTCGGCGGCCCACACGCCGCCTACTTCGCCACCCGCGATGCGTTCAAGCGCGACATGCCGGGCCGCCTGGTCGGCGTTTCGGTCGATCGCTTCGGCAAGCCGGCCTTGCGCCTGGCCATGCAGACCCGCGAGCAACACATCCGCCGCGAGAAGGCCACCAGCAACATCTGCACCGCGCAGGTGCTGCTGGCCAACATCGCCAGCATGTACGCCG
>JBFKAF010000550.1:0-2740 GCA_041621735.1 Pseudomonas sp. | reverse complement strand
GATGTTCCTTGAAATCGTAGAGACCGCGGAGGGCCGCGAGTGTAACACAGGGTGTTACCGGGCCAAGCTGGCGAAGCGCGGACTGACCGCCCTGAAAAAGTCGGCTACTGCCTCTGCTGACGCCAGCACTCGGCATTCCGCTCGGTTTTTGCGCGTCACTGGACAGCGACTCCGCCAATGTCTGGACCTGGCTAGCTGTGCAGGCCGTTGAAAAACGTTGGCGAGGCAGCCGAGACAAGGCGAAAACAGGCGAGGAAGCAGAGTTACGAGCGGTAGATGAGCACTCTGAGCCTGTTTTTAACGCCGTTTTGGCAACGCAGGTAGTTTTTCAACGGCCTGCTCGTGGTCGGCACGGTGTTCGGGAGTGATTCCGTTGCTCGACTGGCCGATCGACCGCGATCCCAGGTATTGCGCCACCTCGACAACAGCCCGCAGCCGGCACCTGGAGATATCATTTTTGTCTTTGCGGAGAACCTTGATTAACCGACGCCTCGACGAGGAACTGCGGCCTCATTCTTCAGCCCCGTCGTTGCTGTCCGGCCTAGCAGGACTCTGCGGTTGCATCGGTTTGCTCGGCACCACCCTCGGCCCCCGCCGCCCGCACCACGACAGTCGCCACCGTACAGGCCGCCAGCAGCAGCGCGGCAAAGGCGCCCATCATGTGCAGATAGGGCATGGCGTTATTCCACGGCCGGGCCACGCCGAGAAAGGCCGCAAACAGCCAGCTGCTCATCGACAGTGCGCCCAGAAGCCCGAGGCGAGTGCGGGCGGAACCGGACAGGGAGACGAAAGGCGCCCGGAGCAACAAAGGAAAACCTATTTTGTGCAGCAACATGCCGTTCAGCGTCAGCAGCGCCACCACGCTCGCCTTGGCCCAGAGCTTCTGGTTGAGCAGATAGTCGATCCCATCTTCGCGATAGCCCAGCAAAACCAGCAACAAACCCGAGCCCCATAGGCACAGCAGCGCCAGGCTAACGATCATCTGAACCTCGGCTAGCTGCTCGCGCTGCGCAGGGTCCAACAAGTTTTTGCGCCAGCGCCAGAGTTTGTGATCCGCTTGCAGCAGGGTGCCGAGGGCGATGCAGGTCGCGAGCAAGTGGCCGTAGACCAGGAGCAGTTTGAGCATTGGGTTCACCTTAATTGTTATCTGGGCGAGCGCTCCCTGCGGCCATCACTGAAGGCGAATGATACGGCTTATCATTTGTATCAACAAGTAACTTAACTACCGCCCTACTCTTTGCCGAGCCCATGTTGGCGCAGCTTATTGGCAATGGTGGTGTGCGATACGCCGAGGCGCTTGCCCAATTGCCGGCTGCTCGGGTAATCGCCGTACAAGCGCTCCAGCACTGCCTTCTCGAAGCGCCCGAGGATAGCGTCCAAGCCCCCCTCCACCGAGAACTCGCCCAAGGGCTGCGGCGCGCCATAGTCCGGCAGGCGGATATGCTCGGCCTTGACCGTGCCGCCCTCGCACAACGACACCGCCTGGAACAGCACGTTTTCCAGCTGGCGCACGTTGCCTGGCCAGTGATAATGACCGAGTCGCTCCAGCGCCTGGGGCGCCAGTTTGGGCAGCGGGCAACCGATCTGTCGGCTGGCTTGATCGAGGAAATGCTCGACCAATGGCGCCAGGCCATCCAGGCATTCGCGCAGCGGCGGAATATGCAGGCTGAGCACATTCAGGCGGTGATAGAGGTCCTGACGAAACTCGCCCTTGGCGCACAGTTCGGAGAGGTCGACCTGAGTGGCGCAGATCACCCGCACATCCAGGTACACCTCCTCGTCGCTGCCGACCCGGCGGAAGCAGCCGTCCTGCAGGAAACGCAACAGCTTGGCCTGCAGCCGTGGGCTCATCTCGCCGACACCATCGAGAAACAGCGTGCCGCCGGCGGTCAGTTCCAGCAGCCCCAGCTTGCCTTCCGGCCGGGCGCCTTCGACGGCGCCCGGACCGTAGCCGAACAGCTCGGTTTCGGCCATGGATTCCGGCAAGCCGGCGCAGTTCAGCGCCATGAATGGTGACTGCCCGCGCGGACTGGCCAGGTGGCAGGCCCGCGCCAGCAACTCCTTGCCGGTGCCGGTCTCGCCCTCGATCAGCAGCGGCGCGTCCAGCGGCGCCATGCGCCGCGCCTCGCGCACCACCGCGGCCATCACCTTGGAACTCTGAAAGATGCTGTCGAAGCCGCGCAGCTCCTGCTTGCGCACGTGATAAATCCGCTCGCCGACCCGGTCGGCACGGTGCAGGGTGAGCACCGCGCCGGCCAGTGCGTCGCTCTCGTCATGCTCGGTTTGCAACGGTGCGATGTCAGCGAGGACCACATCGCCCTTGACCTTGACCCGCAGGCCATTGATCCGCGACTTGTTGGCACGCACCAGCTCCGGTAGGTCAAAATCCTCGGCGTAACGCGACAATGGAATGCCCGGCACCTCATCCACGCGCACCCCCAGCAGCTGCGCCGCGGCGCGGTTAGCGGCGACTATGCTGCCGCCCATGTCGATCGACAGCACCGGAAACTCCAGGGCGCCGAGCAAGGCATTCAGTTCCAGGTGACGGCGCTCGCTGGGCATCAGGCCGACACGCTTGACCCCGAACACCCCGGGGATCGCCTCGAACTTGGCGCGCAATGATTGAAACTGCAGGTTGATCAGATTTGGACAGTGCAAATAGATGGCATTGCCCTGTTCGCCACCGACCTCGCCGCGCGCAACGTTGATGCCGTACTCGACCAGCAGGTTGAGGATGTCG
>JBFKAF010000549.1:0-2744 GCA_041621735.1 Pseudomonas sp. | reverse complement strand
GAACAGGTCGCGGCGAAATTTGCCTTGCTGCACCATCTGTTCGAGATTGCAATTGGTGGCGCTGATGATGCGCAAATTGACTTTGCGCTCCTTCACCGAACCTATCCGGCGAATGGTGCGGTCCTCAAGCAGCTTGAGCAACTTGGCCTGCAGGGCGAGGTCCATCTCGCCCACCTCATCGAGGAACAACGTGCCGCCCTCCGCCGCTTCGACCAAGCCGACCCGACGTTCCTTGGCATCGGTGAAGGCACCTTTCTCATGACCGAAAAGCTCGGCCTCCAGCAGATGAGCGGGGATCGAGGCGCAGTTGAACTCGACAAAGGGGCCGTTGCGGCGAACACCGTCGAAATGCAGCGCACGCGCGACCAGCTCCTTGCCTGTGCCGGTTTCGCCCTCGATCAGCACCGCGGGCAGGTCCGCATCGGTCATGCGGTTTTCCGCATCGAGCAACTGCCGCACCCTGTGCTTTAGCCCCCGCATCGCGGGCGAGTCGCCGACACGGCGTCATCGATGTTGCCGTGCCCGGTCATCATGATCAATTTGATCTGGGGTGCGCTGCCGTGGACCTGAGTGATCAGCTCGAGTCCACTCATGCCTGGCAAGGAATGATCGCTCAGCAGCAGATCCTGCTGTTGGGTCTTGAGGAATTCCAGAGCGGCCTCGAGCAGTGGCGCCATGTGCTCATCCACAAACGGCATATGCGGCGTCACTGCTCCACTTCCCCCTCCCGTTTCCGCCCGCCAAGTAGTCCGAATCTCCCACCCCGGCTGGGAGTATCGGTGGATGCGCAATCTGCCGGCGCTCAGTCATCGTGGGGGCCTGTAGCACAGCACGGCCAACGGTCAGGCCTCGATGACCGGAACCCATGGGGAGCACATCATGGCTATCGAGCTGAACCCAGGCAGCACAGTGACAATTGACGAATCGGCCGGCTTGCAAAACGCCACCGCCACGCCCAGCCCGGCGGAAGACGCTGACGATAACGATATTTCACCGCCGTCCTTGCCCTCGATCTTCTCTACCCGCTTGACCGCGCTTGGGGCAGGTAGCGCAACCGCTGCGGCCTTGAGCGGCTATACCGGTGCCAACACCGGCAGCAATGCGTTCACCGTCACCCCAGAGCCCGGAGCCAGCATTACCGATGTCGGCTTCGTCGGCAGCGATGGCGCGCCGCTCGCTGGCGTGGACAGCGGACTGCTTACCCTCGATGGCACCAAGATCTTTCTCTATACGGATACCAACAACAATATCCTTCTAGGTCGAGTGGGCAGCGAGGGGGCAACCGACGCGCCAGACGACGACGTGGCAAATCCAACCGGCGCCATAGTGTTCGCGGCCTATATCGAGGAAAGCGGATCTCCGGTCAGCGGCGGCAAGATCTGGATGGTGGAATACCAGCCGCTTCAGCATCCGGACACCGGCAATCCCGACGACGCTGTCGATCTAACGGGTATCGTGTTCATCGGAGCCAGTCAGGACCTGGTCTTCAGTCTGGCCAATGCGCCCTCCGGGCAGAACCTGTTCCTGATGTTCAGCACGGCGACCCCGACTGTTGTCGACGACAATGGTGTCTTGCGGATCACCGATCCCACCATCATCGCCACCGGCAAGACCCCCGCCAACCAATCAACCGGCGTCAACATCACCACGGGTGACACGATCAATAGCAGCCAGGCGGGCGGCCCGACCACCTTCGGCACCAACAATCAGATGATCGTGGAGCAGGAGGGCATCGTTTTTACCTTCGTCACCGGTGCCCGGCAGGACGTGACCATTCCCAACCTGGATCAGAACGAGGCCGATGTCGAAGCCAACATCGACTTCACCGCCATGTTCAATGCCAGGTCGGCCAGCTTCGACGTGGTGCAGTTGCAGAGCGGCAAGAGCGCCGTGGTCACAATCAGCGCCTTCAGCACCGCGGCCGAACCCGGCGTGACTTTCATCGACGGCTATGCGGGCGATATGTCGGTGGCAATCACCAGCGTGCGCGTCATCAACAAGAGCACCGGGCAGGTGCTCGAGACATCGGACGGCTCGGTGAACGATCCGGGCCTGGTCATCAGCATCTCTGGCGGGATCGCAACCATCACCGGCGTCAAGGCCGGCTACCAGATCGAATACAGCACAACGCTGGATCACAATCGTGTGCTCATCGAGAACGGCGCGGCCGTCGATGCCAAGGGCAATAACCACGCCGACTTCGACATAGGTGGCTTCAAGCTGCTCCAGGTCTCTATGGCGAAAGCCGAAATCGGCTCCATGATGATCTTCGAGGACGACGGGCCGAGCATCAGCACCACCGGTGCGGAACCGACGTTGACGGTGGACGAGACGGTACTGGCGACCGACGCCACCCAGAGCTTTGCCGCCAACTTCAGCTCGGCGTTCGGTGCCGACGGGGCCGGCACCCTGACCTATGCCCTGGGCGTGGTGGCGGCTGCCTCCGGGCTGACGGACACGGCCACCGGCGAGGCGGTCAACCTGTCGCTCAACGGCGCCGTGGTGCAAGGCCGCACGGCCACCACCAACCTGCTGGTGTTCACCGTCAGCGTGGCCGCCAACGGCAACGTCACGCTCGACCAGATCCGGGCCGTGGTGCATCCCGACGCGAGCAATCCCGATGACTCGAAGACCCTGGCCGCGGACAACCTGGTGACGCTGACCGCGACCATCACCGACAAGGACGGCGACAGTGCCCAGGCGACGCTCAACATCGGCCAGAACCTGGTGTTCAAGGACGACGG
>JBFKAF010000548.1:0-2748 GCA_041621735.1 Pseudomonas sp. | reverse complement strand
TCTGGATCGCCCACACGGTGATGCCAATGACGCCGAACAACGCCAGGTCAATGATCGCCATCAACGTCACGCCGCCGGTGGTGAAGCGCGAATAGACATTGCGCTCGATCCAGTCGTCCGGGCAATTCTTGCCATAGATACGCAGGGTTTCCGGGTTCTTCGCCTCTTCCTGATAGAGCTCGGCGCCCGTGCGCAATACCGTGCCCAGGCCCTTGACCACCGGGCTGTGCGGGTCATCGACGGTTTCGCATTTGGCGTGATGCTTACGGTGAATGGCGGTCCACTCGCGGGTGTTCTGACCGGTACTGAGCCACAGCCAGAAGCGGAAGAAGTGTTTAACTGCCGGATGCAGTTCAAGCGCGCGATGCGCGGAATAACGGTGCAAATACACCGTGACGCTGACGATGGTCACGTGCGTCATCAGCAGGACGGCAGCAACCAGCTGCCACACCGACAGGTCGAGAAAACCGTTGTACCACATGGAGTCGAGTGCCTCTAAAAGGAAGACGCGGCTTGTCCAACTATCCCAAGCCGTGCTGCATTATCACCGACACGGATCAGAAAACCAGTTGGTCTTTTGGATAAGAATGTTGCCGCTGCGCCTATCTATATACTGACCAGCAGATAAAAAAGAGCCTATCGATCCCCCATGCCCCGACTCTACGGCGCTTCGCGCCTGACCCTGATATATGCCCTGAGCGCTGGTCTCTGGGTCTTCTATAGCGACGGACTGCTGGCTGCGCTCGGCCTGTCCAGCGAGCAAATGCAGCGCTGGCAATTGCTCAAGGGGCTGGGCTTCGTCCTGCTCACCAGCATCCTGCTGTACCTGATCCTGCGCACCCATGCGCATCTGCAGGTGCGCATGGGCAACGCCCTGAGTGTCAGCGAGGAGCGCCTGAGCCTGGCCCTCGACGCGGCCAAGGACGGCCTGTGGGACTGGAACCTGCAGACCCTCAAGGTGTTTTTCTCGCCGGGCTATACCCGCCTGCTCGGCCTCGAACCCGGCGCCCTGGGCGATAGCCGTGACACCTGGCTGCACTACCTGCACCCGGACGATCACGCGCACTGCCAGCAAAGCATCAGCCAACTGTTGCACGATGCCTGTCAGGCACCTTACGAAAACACTTATCGCCTGCGTCATCGCGACGGCAGTTACCGCTGGATTCAGGCACGCGGGCGCCTGCTGCTGGATGCCCAGGGCCGCCCAGCGCGGTTGATCGGCACCGCCAGCGACATCAGCCAACGGCGCGCCGACGAAGACAGCCGACGCCAGGCGGCGGCGGTGTTCGATGCGACCCAGGAAGGCGTGCTGGTGACCGATGCCACGCAGCGCATCGTGCATATCAATCCGGCCTTCAGCCGCATCACCGGTTACAGCGAGGCGGAAATCCTCGGCCAGCAGCCCAGCCGGCTGAAATCCGGACGTCACGACCCCGCCTTCTACCATGCCCTGTGGCAGACCCTGCAGAGCCAGGGCGCCTGGAGTGGCGAGGTGTGGAATCGGCGCAAGGATGGCGAAATCTACCCGCAGTGGCAGTGCATCCGCGCGATCCACGACGAACAGGGGGCGATCAGTCATTACGTCGCGGTGTTCTCCGACATCAGCGCGCTCAAGCGCTCGCAGCATGAGCTCGACTACCTGGCGCACCATGATCCGCTCAGCGACCTGCCCAACCGCCTGTTGTTCACCGAGCGCGTCGCGCACGCCCTGCAACGAGTCCAGCGCGAACGATGCGGCGGCGCGGTGCTGTTGATCGACCTGGATCACTTCAAGCACATCAACGAAAGCCTCGGCCACAACGTCGGTGATCTGCTGCTCAAGGCCGTCGGCGAACGCCTCGGCGCGCAACTGGGCAGCGGCATGACCCTGGCCCGCCTGGGTGGCGACGAGTTCGGTGTGCTCTGCGAGGACTGCCCGCATGTGCAACAAGCCGCCGAGTTCGCGCAGCAGCTGCTCGATGCCCTGAGCGCACCGTTTCAGCTGCAGGGCCATGAGCTGTTCATGGCCGCCAGCATCGGCATCAGCCTGTTTCCGACTGACGCAGAGAACGTCGAGCAGGTGCTGCGCAATGTCGACTCCGCCCTGTTCAAGGCCAAGAACAACGGCCGCGAGGGCTTTGCCTTCTACGCTCAGGAGCTGACCGAGTACGCGTGCCAGCGGGTTGAACTAGCCGCCGCCCTGCGCCATGCCTTGCAGGGCGATGAACTGCGCGTGCATTACCAGCCGCTGCTGTGCCTGCAGAGCCAGCGGCTGATCGGCGTCGAAGCCCTGGTGCGCTGGCAACATCCCATACGTGGCCTGGTAGCGCCGGGAGAGTTCATTCCGGTCGCCGAGGATAGCGGCTTGATCGGCGCCATCGATGCCTGGGTGATGGCGCAGGCCTGCCAGCAGATGGTCGCCTGGCAGGCCGCCGGCAGCGAGGTACAGTTCGTCGCGGTGAACGTCTCCAGTCGCCTGTTCAGCCACGGCAAACTGGATGGCCAGGTCGCCCAAATATTGACAGCAAGCGGGCTCGCCCCAGCATGCCTGGAGCTGGAAGTCACCGAAAGTGCGGTCATGCAGGATCCCGAGGCGGCGCAGGCGCTGCTCGAACGCCTGCGTGCTCTGGGCGTTCGTCTGTCCATCGACGACTTCGGCACCGGCTATAGTTCCCTGGCACGCCTGAAACGCCTGCCCGTCCACAAGCTCAAGCTCGACCAGAGTTTCGTGCGCGGTTTGCCGCACGACCACGACGATGCAACCATTAC
>JBFKAF010000547.1:0-2750 GCA_041621735.1 Pseudomonas sp. | reverse complement strand
TTCGCGGGAAAAACTGTCGACCCTGAAAACCAGTTTCCGTCCGGACACTGGACGGATCACCGCCGGCAACTCCTCGCAGATTTCCGATGGTGCGGCGGCGCTGCTGCTGATGTCCGCAGATACCGCCAAGCGCCTGGGTCTCAAGGCCCGCGCGCGCATCCGCGCCTTCACCACAGTTGGCGTGGACCCGACCTTGATGCTCACCGGTCCGATCGATGCGACCAGAAAGGTGCTGGATAAAGCCGGGCTGACGCTTGCTGACATCGACCTGTTCGAAATCAACGAAGCCTTCGCTTCCGTGCCGCTGGCCTGGATGCACGAGACCGGCGTGGCGCATGAGCGGCTCAACGTCAACGGTGGGGCTATTGCCCTCGGTCATCCGCTTGGCGCCAGTGGCGCACGGTTGATGACCACCCTGTTGAACGAGCTGGAGCGACGGGGCGGGCGCTATGGTCTGCAGGCGATCTGCTGCGCAGGTGGTCTCGGCACTGCGACCATCATCGAGCGGATCTGAACATGGCGCGCATAGCCATGCTCGGTCTGGAGCAAATGCCGGTCGAGCTCCGCGAGGCGATTGCGCGAGGGCAGGACAGTCGCATGCTCAGCTCGTCCAAACCTGTTCAGGTCTGGGCGCACCGTCCGCAGGTGGCATTGGCATGGCTGGCTCTGATGGAAAGCTTGCATTGCGACAGCCTGCTCGACGGGCGCCTGCGTGAATTGCTGCGATTGAAGATCGCCAGCATCACCAACTGCCAGGCCTGCCAGGTGGCGCGCAAGTCCGACCAGGTCAGCGAGCAAGACATCGCCTGCCTGGCCAGCGACAG
This sequence comes from Pseudomonas sp., assembly GCA_041621735.1. Lineage (GTDB taxonomy): Bacteria > Pseudomonadota > Gammaproteobacteria > Pseudomonadales > Pseudomonadaceae > Aquipseudomonas. The sequence continues at coordinate 1,926 of JBFKAF010000547.1, read as the reverse complement.
CGAGCGCTTCAGTCCCGCAGAACAGGCGGCCTTGCGCTTCGCCGAGCTGTTTGCCAGCGACTATATGGCGATCGGCGATGAGCACTATGCGCAACTGGCGCAGTACTTCACTTCGGCCCAGGTGGTGGAGCTGAACATGTATTGCGCGCTGATGCTTGCCGGTGGTCGCATGACCTACGTCCAGCAGGCCTATTGACGGCTGCGCGCCGGTGTTTCGCTGTCGCTATTGCCGATGACGGGAGCGGTTCCAGATGTATTTGGTCAAATTGTAAAAAACCGTTCAACTAGTGATGGGTTGCGCCTAAGATGACTAGCAATAAGCTGGCCTCTGCGGGCCGTGTCATGGTTATGCACAACAAGAAAGGAGCCGAACATGTCCGAACAAGAACAGAGCAACCTGGAGCAGGTGTTCGCCAATGTGGCGAGCAACTATCGCGGCGCCGATATCGACCTACATGCCGTGTATCGCGACATGCGTCAAAATTCACCTGTCCTGCCAGAGAACTTCATGGCGCGTCTGGGGGTCCCCTCGATCGCCGGGCTCGACGTTAACCGTCCCACCTTCACCCTGTTCAAATACGATGACGTTATGGCGGTCATGCGCGATCACGCTAACTTCACCAACGGCTTCATCGCCGAGGGGTTGGGGTCGTTCTTCGACGGTTTGATCCTCACGGCGATGGACGGCGAGGCGCACAAGAGCATGCGCAACCTGCTACAGCCGGTGTTCATGCCCGAGACGGTCAATCGCTGGAAAGAGACCAGGATCGATCGCGTCATCCGCGAGGAATACCTCAAGCCCATGGTGGCGCGTAAGAGCGCCGACATCATGGAGTTCGCCCTGCATTTCCCGATCCGCGTGATCTATGCGCTGATCGGCTTTCCCGAGGACCGCCCGGAAGACATCCAGCAGTACGCCGCCTGGGCGCTGGCGATTCTGGCTGGTCCGCAGGTCGATCCGGAAAAGGCTGCTGCCGCACGCGCGGCCGCCATGGAAGCGGCCAAGGCCCTGTATGACGTGGTCAAGGTGGTGGTGGCGCAGCGCCGTGAGGAGGGCGCCACGGGCGATGACCTGATCAGCCGGCTGATCCGCGCCGAATACGAAGGGCGTTCGCTGGACGATCACGAAATCGCCACCTTCGTACGTTCGTTGCTGCCGGCGGCGAGCGAGACCACGACTCGGACCTTCGGCACCCTGATGACCCTGCTGTTGGAGCGCCCCGAGCTGCTCGAGCGCGTGCGCCAGGACCGCAGTCTGGTGACCAAGGCGATTGACGAGTCGGTGCGCTATGAGCCGGTTGCGACCTTCAAGGTGCGCCAGGCTGACAAGGACATGGTCATTCGTGGCGTGGACATTCCCAAAGGCGCGATGGTGTCCTGCATCGTGAGTTCGGCGAACCGCGACGAAGACGCGTTCGAGAACGCCGATGTGTTCGATATCGACCGGCGCGCCCGGCCATCCTTCGGCTTCGGTTTCGGGACGCACATGTGCATCGGCCAGTTTGTCGCCAAGACAGAAATCAACTGTGCGCTCAATGCCATCCTCGACCTGATGCCCAACATCCGTCTGGACCCCGCAAAACCCGCGCCGGAGATCGTCGGAGCCCAGTTGCGCGGCCCGCATAGCGTGCATGTGATCTGGGATTAACCCGTTTACGGGGGGACTGCCAGCGCGACGTGTGGTGCGTTCGTCGGTTGGCGGTCCTGAGCGATCCGTTAATTATTTGAACATATATAGAAAATGTGTTTAATTAACCTTCGGTGTGCTCTATGATCGATAGCACAATTAAGAACCCGAAAGCGAAGGGGAAAAACAATGAAGGTTGAAGATCTGATTCTCGTCAGCGTCGATGATCACGCGATTGAGCCGCCAAATGCCTTTGCCCGCCATATGCCGGCGCGCTTCAAAGGACGCGAGCCACATGT
>JBFKAF010000546.1:0-2761 GCA_041621735.1 Pseudomonas sp. | reverse complement strand
GTTATCCGCGCAGAAGCGTGCCCGCACATCGATGCTGGTGCTGCCTTGCGGCCCCTCGAGTTTCCACTGGCCTGGATGATCGGCCAAGCGATAGGCCAGGCAGTCATGCTCGTGCAGGTCCGCGACTGTTTGCGGCGTGCCGCGCGCCTCGAGGTAGCCGGGCGCCGCGCAGATGATTTGCTCCACCTCGCCCAGGCGCCGCGCGACCAGCGAGGAGTCGGCCAGTTCGGCGCGAATGCGCAGCGAAACATCGAAGCCCTCGGACACCACATCGAGCAGGCGATCATCCAGGGTCAGCTCGACGTTCAGCTGCGGGTAGCGCGCCATGAAGCTCACCAGCAAGGGCGACAGCACCTTGTGGCTGAACGACAGCGGCGCGTTGATCCGCAGGCGTCCACTGACCTGCTCCGAGCCCTGGGTCATGCTGCGTTCCAGCGCCTCCAGTTCATCGAGCAGGCGGCAGCACTCGCTGAAGTAGGCGCGGCCGGCATCGCTCAGGCTCATGCGCCGGGTGCTGCGAATCAGCAGCAGGCTGTCCAAATGCTGTTCCAGTTGGCGCACCTGTTTGCTCACCGCGGCCGTCGATTGCCCGAGGTCTTCGGCGGCCTTGCTGAAGCTGTCGCGTTCCACCACCCGGCGGAAGGTGCGCATGTTGGCGAACAGATCCATATAATTTCTCTATGGTTGAATATGTTTTGAGTATTTAACTGATTATCTATGCATATAGAAAAAATAGCATGGAGGCATGCCTTCCCCCAGTCCGGTGGGAAGCTCATTGTTCGCAAGGAGTACCCGCATGTTTCTGTCCATTCGCTCCACTTCCACATCTGCTCTTGGCCGGCTGGCTGCCGTGCCGTTGTTGCTGGCGCTGTTCAGCGGTGGCGCCAACGCCGCCCAGGCAGTCGGCGTCAGTCCTTGGGGCAAGGACGATGAAATCGGCCGCTTGAACCTGATCACTCCGGCCAGCCGTGCGGCCATTCTGGCGCGGGTGAGCGGCGAGCGGGCTTACGACCTGTCGGTGGAGTATTTCGTTGGCATGCCGAGCTGGCAGGCGGCCGGCGACCCGCCGTACCAGATGTGGATGACCCATACCCCGAAGGGCAACCAGATCGCCGACCCCATGGGCGTCGGCGAATCGATGAACCGCCACGTCAGCTACAGCGGCTCGGCAGTGTCCATGTACACGCACATGGGCACGCACATCGACGCCCTCAATCACTTCGGCCTGGACGGCAAGATCTGGAACGGCTTTAGCGCGGCGGAGCATCTGGGCGATCGCGGCTGGAACGTCACCGGCGCGGAGAAGCTGCCGCCGATTATCGCCCGTGGCGTGTTGATCGATATCGCCGCGGCGAAGGGCGTGCAGATGCTGGCCGATAATTACCGGGTCACCCGCGATGACCTGCGCGAGGCACTGGGCAAGCAGCAGGTCGAACTCGAGGAAGGCGATGTGGTGCTGATCCGCACCGGACGCATGCGCGATTACGCCAATGCTCAGGCCTATATGAGCAACGCGCCGGGCCTGGGCCTGGATGCGGCCAGGTTTCTCATCGAGGAGGGCGGGGCCATGCTGGTCGGTGCCGACAACCTGAGTTTCGAGGCCTTCCCGGCGCAAGTGCCGGACAACTACGTGCCGGTTCACACCTATCTACTGGCCCAGCAGGGCGCGCCGATTCTCGAGCTGGTGAACCTGGAAGCGCTGTCGCGCGAGCGTGTCTATCAGTTCGCCTTTATCGGCGCTTCGTTGAAGTTTCGCGGCGCCGATGCCGCGCCCATGCGGCCGATCGCTCTGCCCATAGACTAGTGCCCGTACACCCAGCTGGTTAACCCGGGTTCGGATGACTGGGCCGCTGAGGCAAGGCGCTGCGATCAGTCACCGCAGGCTATGGCGAGGAGCGGCAACCCAGTATCGTGGCCTCAGACGCTGAAGTTGACTGGTTGAACTTACAATTTCAGCGGCCTGCTAAGCAATCATCGACAGAGCAGTGTTCATGACTACAGATCGTCGCCCCGCATTTCCCGAGCTGACGCTGAGCCACTTCGAACTCTATGTGCGCGATGTGCAACGGATGGAGGCGTTCTATACCGCGTTCCTCGGCTTCGTCGTCACGGATCGCGGGGAGGGCGCCGACGGCATGGTGTTCCTGAGCCGGAATGCCAAGGAACACCACCAGTTGGTGCTCAACCCGCGAGCCTCGCACCAGGCGGTGCAGAGCCCGCTTGATCACATCTCCTTTCGCGTCGCGAGCCTGGCCGACGTGCGCCTGTTTCACGCGGCCCTGGTGCCGGCTGCGGGCATCCCGGTTGACGCGGTGTCGCACGGCACGACCTGGTCTATCTACGTGCGCGACCCGGAGAACAACCGCCTGGAGATTTTCACCGATACGCCCTGGCATGTGGATCAGCCCTGCAAGTTTCCCATCGACCTGCAACTCGGCGACGAAGCGCTGCACGCCTATACGGAAGATAAGATTCGCCGGCTGGCGGGTTTCAGCCCGCTCGAACACTGGCACAAGTCCCATGTCACCTCGCTAGGTGCGGATTGACGCGCTGGCAATCGAGTGGGCACAACTGACGGCTAGGCTGCTACGTAGATTAACGCGACCCTTATCCCGCCGATCAGAAGGAATCCAGTATCCGCCCCAGCAGCGCCATCGCCTGCTCGCTCTGGGCATCCCAGGGGTGACCATAGTTGAGGCGGGCGCAGTTGCCGAAGCGCCGGGTTGCGGAAAAAATCGGCCCCGGCGCCAGGCTGATGCCC
>JBFKAF010000545.1:0-2767 GCA_041621735.1 Pseudomonas sp. | reverse complement strand
CGCCCGCTATCGACCCGTTCCAGGCCGGCGATCAGGTGCAGCAGGGTGCTCTTGCCACTGCCGGACTCGCCCATCAGGGCCAAGCTGGTGCCAGCGGCCAACTGCAACTGCACGCCGCGCAGGACCGGTAAGCGGCCCTGCGCGGTGGAGAATGATTTATGCACGTCTTCGACGACTAACATGGGCAGGCCTAACTCCTCGCTGCCAGTGTGACGTATCGGCATTATCCAGCGGAGTCGCAGCCTGCACTGGCCAGGTTGCGGCTAACGGGCCAAGCCTCGCGGTTTTGCCGTCGCCAGCGCAGGCAAGGCAGCATCAGGTCTGCGCCGCGTCGAAGCTGTCCGGCCGCGCCATCTGCCACATGCGTTGATAGAACTCGCCGGTAACCTGTTGCGCGTCCAGCAATTCACCCGGCTTGAGGAACACGTGTTGCTGGGAGAACAGCTTGATCTCGCTGGCCGACATGCGCCGGACCAGGTGTTTGGCGTCGAGCTGCGCCGGATGTTCGAGGCCGGCCGCGGCGAGCATCTCCGCCAGCGCCTTGAGCGTGTTGCGGTGGAAGTTGAACACCCGTCGGGCCTTGTCCTCGGGCACCAGGGCGCGCTGGCGCAGCGGGTCCTGGGTGGCGACGCCGGTCGGGCATTTGTTGGTGTGACAGCTGCGGCTCTGGATGCAGCCGATGGCGAACATGAAGCCGCGCGCCGAGTTGGCCCAGTCGGCGCCTATGGCCAGTACACAGGCGATATCGAAGGCGCTGACGATCTTGCCGCTGGCGCCGAGCTTGATCTGCTCGCGCAGCCCGCATCCGACCAGGGTGTTGTGCACGAACAGCAAGCCTTCGCGCATGGGCACGCCAATATGGTCGGTGAACTCCAGTGGCGCGGCGCCGGTACCGCCTTCCTTGCCGTCGACGACGATGAAGTCCGGCAGAATGCCGGTCTCCAGCATGGCCTTGGCGATGCCCATGAACTCCCAGGGATGGCCGAGGCACAGCTTGAAACCGACCGGCTTGCCGCCGGACAGTTCGCGTAACTGGGCGATGAATTGCAACAGCTCGATGGGGGTGGAGAAGGCGCTGTGCCGTGATGGCGAGATACAGTCTTCGCCCAGCGGTACGCCGCGGGTCGCGGAGATCTCCGCGGTGACTTTGTGCTTGGGCAGGATGCCGCCGTGGCCGGGCTTGGCGCCCTGACTCAGCTTGATCTCGATCATCCGTACTTGTGGCAGCTGCGCCTGGGCGGCGAAGCGCTGGGGGTCGAACCCTCCCTCGCTGGTGCGGCAACCGAAGTAGCCGCTGCCCAGTTCCCAGATCAGGTCGCCGCCATGTTCGCGGTGGTAGGCACTGATGCTGCCCTCGCCGGTGTCGTGGGCGAAGTTGCCGAGTTTCGCGCCCTGGTTCAGGGCGCGGATGGCGTTGCCGCTCAGCGAACCGAAACTCATCGCCGAGATGTTCAACAGCGAGGCCGAGTAGGGCTGACTGCATTGCGCACCACCGATGATCACCCGGAAGCTGTCGGGGTCGCTCAGCGGTGCCGGGCGCATGGAATGGCCGATGAATTCGAAGCCGTTCTGGTAGACGTCCAGTAGGGTGCCGAAGGGTTTGTCGGCCCCTTCATTCTTGGCTCGGGCATAGACCAGGGTGCGCTGCGCACGGGAGAACGGCAGTCGGTCGCCGTCGGCTTCCAGCAGGTACTGGCGAATTTCCGGGCGGATGCCTTCGACCAGGTAGCGGATATTGCCAAGAATCGGGTAATTACGCCGCACCGCCTGACGGGTTTGCAACAGGTCGCCGATGCCGATGAGGCTCAGCACGGCGCTAATCAGGGTTAGGGGCCACAGCCATTCGTGCTGCAGGAACGCCAAGCTAAGCAGAGTGAAGAGCACACAGAAAACAAAGAAAGCGTAACGGCTGAGCAGCGACAAGGTCATGCGGGCTCCAAATGGCAAGGCAGGGCAAGAGCTCAATGTAGACGGCCGGGCCGGCGTTCGTCGACCGCTGTGCTGGCAACTGCATCGTCGAGCCTGACCAGCGACTGATCGTTTATCGCTGGGGGTCGGTTATCCAGCGTATTCACATCAGGCAGTACACGGAAAAAGGCAGGTTCAGGCCTCGCTCAGCGGCAAAGTGAAATAGAAGGTGCTGCCTTCGCCCAGCACACTGCTATAGCCAATTTGGCCATGCATCCGCTCCACCAGATTCTTGCAGATACTCAGGCCGAGCCCGGTGCCGCCTTTACGGCGACTGTCCGAACCATCGGCTTGGGCGAACTTCTGAAAGATTCGTTCGCGGAATTCCTCGGCGATGCCGGGCCCATGATCCTGTACCTGGACTCTGACGTCACGCTCGATGATTTCGGCGGATATCCGCACCTTGTTCCGCGGTTCGGAGAATTTCACCGCATTGGATATCAGGTTGCTCAACACCTGTTGCAAACGCAGGCTGTCGATTTCAACCGGCACCTGTGCTGGCAGCGCATGGTCGTCCAGGCTGAGCTGCACCTCGAAGCTGTCGGCGTACCCCTGGTTGTGTAGCAGCGCTTCATGCAACAGGGGGCGCAGGTCGCTGCGCCTGAGCTGGATGCGGGTTTGACCGAATTCGAGTTTCTCGATATCCAGAATGTCGTTAACCAGGCTGACCAGACGTTCCGAATTGCTTTGCGCGATGCCGACCAGTTCTCCCACCTTTTTCGGCAATTCGCCCACGGCACCCGCCGCCAGCAAGCCTAGCGAACCCTTGATCGAGGTGAGCGGGGTGCGTAACTCATGG
>JBFKAF010000544.1:0-2771 GCA_041621735.1 Pseudomonas sp. | reverse complement strand
GCCGTCACGCCAATGCTGGATCAACTGGGCGGTGGTGTTGGCGATGCTGCCGGCCCAGGTCGGTGCGCCGATCTGGTCGGCGACCACCTTGAGTTCCTCGCGCTCCTGCAGCAGACGCTGCATGGTCAGCAGGAAGTTGCGTCCGTGCAGCGAGTAGACCCAGCTGGTGCGCAGAATCAGATACTCGCCGCCGACGGCCTGGATCGCCCGTTCGCCGGCCAGCTTGCTCTGGCCGTAGACGCCGAGCGGCTTGCTCGGGTCGCTCTCGAGGTAGGGCGCTGGCTTCGAGCCGTCGTACACGTAGTCGGTGGAGTAGTGGATCAGCGGCGCACCCAGCGCGGCGGCCTCTTCGGCCAGCACGCCAGGCGCCACGGCGTTGACCGCGAAGGCCGACTCGACCTCGCTCTCGGCCTGGTCCACCGCGGTGTAGGCGGCGGCGTTGATGATCAGTTCGGGGCGTAGTTCGCGCACCTGCTGGCGAATCTGTTCGGGCTGGGCCAGGTCGAGCTGGGCGCTACCGCGCACTATCAGTTCGGCCTGACCGCGCAGGCTCAGCTGCAATTCGCGGCTGACCTGGCCGTGTTGGCCGAGCAACAGAATTCTCATGGCGCCAGCTCCGCGTCGCCCAGGCTGAGGCCGGCCTGGTCCTTGGCCGACAGTTGCGGTGCTGTGCTCAGCGGCCAGTCGATGGCCAGCGTCGGGTCGTCCCAGCGGATGCAGCGTTCATGCTCCGGGGCATAGTAGTCGGTGGTCTTGTAGAGGAACTCGGCGAACTCGCTGAGCACCAGGAAACCATGGGCGAAGCCCTCCGGCACCCACATCTGGCGTTTGTTGTCGGCGGACAGGTGTGCGCCGACCCAGCGGCCGAAGGTCGGCGAGTCGCGACGCACATCCACCGCCACATCGAAGACCTCGCCGCTGGTGACCCGCACCAGCTTGCCCTGCGCCTGCTGCACTTGGTAATGCAGGCCGCGCAGCACGCCACGTTGCGAGCGCGAGTGGTTGTCCTGGACGAACTCGCGCTGCAGGCCGGTGGCCTCGGCGAAGGCGCGGGCATTGAAGCTCTCGTAGAAGAAGCCGCGTTCGTCGCCGAACACCTTGGGCTCGAGGATCAATACTTCTGCTAGGTCGGTTGCGATGACCTTCATGGGTGTTCCTCCGCCAGGCTGAACAGATATTGGCCATAGCCGGTCTTGCCGAAGGCCCGGGCTTGGCTGAGCAGTTGCTCGCGGTCGATCCAGTCGTTCTGGAAGGCAATTTCCTCCAGGCAGGCGACCTTCAGGCCCTGACGATGCTCGATGGTCTGCACGTACTGCGAGGCTTCCAGCAGGCTGTCGTGGGTGCCGGTGTCGAGCCAGGCAAAGCCGCGGCCGAAGCGCTCGACGCGCAGATCGCCGCGCTGCAGGTAGGCGTTGTTGACGTCGGTGATTTCCAGCTCGCCGCGGGCCGAGGGCTTCACCGCCTTGGCGATCTCGATCACATCGTTGTCATAGAAGTACAGGCCGGTGACGGCGTAGTGGGATTTCGGTTTGGCGGGTTTTTCCTCGATCGACAGCGCCCGGCCCTGGGCATCGAAGTCCACCACGCCGAAGCGTTCGGGGTCTTTCACCCAGTAGCCGAAGACGCTGGCCCCGGAGGGGTTGTTGACCGCGCGTTTGAGCTGCGCGCCGAAGCCCTGGCCATGGAAGATGTTGTCGCCGAGGATCAGGCACACGGAATCGTCGCCGATAAACTGCTCGCCAATCAGGAAGGCCTGGGCCAGGCCGTCCGGCGAAGGCTGTTCGGCATAGCTGAAGCGCACGCCGAACTGGCTGCCGTCGCCGAGCATCTTCTGGAAGTTGGGCAGATCCTCGGGGGTGGAAATGATCAGGATGTCGCGGATGCCGGCGAGCATCAGCACCGAGATCGGGTAGTAGATCATCGGTTTGTCGTAGATCGGCAGCAGCTGTTTCGACACCCCGAGGGTGATCGGGTGCAGGCGGCTGCCGGAACCGCCGGCGAGGATGATGCCTTTCATGCGTCCTGCTCCTTGAGGGCGCCGAGGCGCTCGCGTTGATAGCTGCCGTCCTGCACGCGGCGGCACCAGTCGAGGTTGGCCAGGTACCACTGCACGGTCTTGCGCAGGCCGCTGGCGAAGGTTTCCTCGGGGGTCCAGCCCAGCTCGCGCTCGATCTTGCCGGCGTCGATGGCGTAGCGCTGGTCGTGGCCGGGGCGGTCGGCGACGAAGCTGATCTGCTCTTTGTAGGAGCCGGCCTGTTGCCGCGGCGCCAGTTCGTCCAGCAGCGCGCAGATGCTTTCTACCACGTGGAGGTTCTTCTGCTCGTTATGCCCGCCAATATTGTATGTCTCGCCGACCTTACCCTCGCTCACCACCTTGAATAGAGCGCGGGCATGGTCCTCGACGTACAGCCAGTCGCGCACCTGCTGACCGTTGCCATACACCGGCAGCGGCTTGCCATCCAGGGCGTTGAGTATCACCAGCGGAATCAGCTTCTCGGGGAAGTGATAGGGCCCGTAGTTGTTCGAGCAGTTGGTCAGCAGCACCGGCAGCCCGTAAGTGCGCTGCCAGGCGCGCACCAGGTGGTCGGACGCCGCCTTGCTGGCCGAGTAGGGCGAGCTGGGCGCGTAGGGTGTGCTCTCGCTGAACAGGTCATCGACGCCGTGCAGGTCGCCATACACCTCGTCGGTGGAAATATGGTGGAAGCGGAAGGCCTGCTTGCGTGCCTCCGGCAGGGTCGACCAGTAGGCGCGGGTGGCCTCCAGCAGGCTGT
>JBFKAF010000543.1:0-2780 GCA_041621735.1 Pseudomonas sp. | reverse complement strand
CGCTTCGACCTGGCCGCCCAGGCCCTCTACGAGTTCATCTGGGACGAGTACTGCGCCTGGTACCTGGAGCTGGTCAAGCCGGTGTTGTGGGACGAGAACGCGCCAATCGAGCGTCAGCGCGGCACCCGCCGCACGCTGATTCGCGTGCTGGAAACCACCCTGCGCCTGGCGCATCCGTTCATGCCCTTTATCACCGAAGAGATCTGGCAGCGCATCAAGGCGCAGGCCGGCGCCAGCGGTGAGACCCTGATGCTGCAAGCCTGGCCGGTAGCCAACCAGGAGCGCATCGACAGCGCCGCCGAAGGCGATATCGAGTGGGTCAAGGCACTGATGCTGGGCCTGCGGCAGATCCGTGGCGAGATGAACATCTCCATGGCCAAGCGCATCGACATCATCCTGCAGAACGCCAGCGAACTGGATCAACGTCGTCTGGCCGACAACCTGCCGCTGCTGAACAAGCTGGCCAAGCTGGAGTCGGTACAGGTGCTGGCAGCTGGCGAAGAAGCACCGATGTCCGCAACCGCGCTGGTCGGCGATATGCAGGTATTGGTGCCTATGGCCGGGCTGATCGACAAGGCAGCCGAACTGGCGCGCCTGGACAAGGAAATCCAGCGCCTGGACGGCGAGGTCAAGCGCGTAGGCGGCAAGCTGGGCAACCAGGGCTTCGTCGCCAAGGCACCGCCCGAGGTGATCGACAAGGAACGCGCCAAGCTGGCCGAGGCCGAACAGGCCCTGGGCAAACTGGCCGAACAGCGCGAGCGCATCGCCAGCCTTTGACAGACCATTGAAAAACTACTGCGCTTGGCTATACGGCGTTGCAATCAGGCTCAAAATGCTCATGTACAACAGTACATTCCGCTTTTTCGCCTGGTTGCGCCTTGCCTAGCCGGCGCTCGCTACGTTTTTAAAAGGCCTGATAACTTTCAGTTGTAAGCAAAAGGCCCGCGGCCTCTCAGCCGCGGGCCTTGTTTTTTGAGTAGATCACATGACCGCAACACGCTCCCCTTCCCTGCTCGATGCCTTGCTGCCGATTGGCGTGCTGGTGCTGCTGCTGAGTCTCTCGGTTTACCTGTATGGCGACAGCTCCTCCAGCGGGCCGAACCAGATCGCGCTGATGAGCGCCGCCTTCGTCGCCGGCCTGATGGGCCTGAAGAACGGCCTACGCTGGGTGCAGATAGAAGAAGGCATACTCGCCGGCATTCATATGGCGATGAAGGCCAACCTGATCCTGCTCGCGGTCGGCGCGCTGATCGGCACCTGGATTCTCGCCGGCAGCGTGCCGACCATGATCTGGTTCGGCCTCAAGCTGATCTCCGCCGAATACTTCTATGTCACCAGTTGCCTGATCTGCGCCCTCACCGCGCTGTCGATCGGCAGTTCCTGGACGGTTGCCGGCACCCTCGGCATCGGCCTGATGGGCGTGGCCTCGGGGCTCGGCCTGGACCCGGCGATCACCGCCGGGGCGATCATTTCCGGCGCCTACTTCGGCGACAAACTCTCGCCGCTGTCGGACACCACCAACCTGGCCCCGGTCGCCGCGGGGGCCGATCTGTTCGAGCACATCCGCCTGATGCTGCGCACCACGGTGCCGGCGCTGCTGATCGCCCTGCTGCTGTTCTTCCTGCTCGGTCAGCAGGCCAGCGGCAACCACGACACCGACCGCATCGCACTGGTGCTGCAAGCGCTGGAAAGCCAGTTCAGGCTGGGCTGGCACCTGCTGTTGCCGGTGGCCTTCCTGCTGTTTCTGGCCATGCGTCAGTGGGCGGCATTCCCAGCGGTATTTCTCGGTGCCCTGCTCGGCGCGCTGTTCGCGGTGATCTTTCAACCGGAGGTCATGGACCGCCTGGCCGACCCCAGCGCCGGCCTGCTGGCGCCGCTGAAGACCGTGTGGACGGCACTGTTCGCCGGCTATCAGTCGAACAGCGGTAACCCGGCACTGGACGGCCTGCTGTCCAAGGGCGGCATGAGCAGCATGCTGACCACGGTGTGGCTGATCATCTGCGCCATGTGCTTTGGCGGCGTGCTGGAAAAGCTCGGCCTGTTGCAACGCCTGCTACAGAGCGCCCTGCACCTGGTCAAAAGCACCAGCAGCCTGATCGCCAGCACCATTGCCACCAGCATCGGCACCAATATCATCACCGCCGACCAGTACATCGCCCTGGTGCTGCCGGGCCGCATGTACCGCGCCGAGTATGAGAAGCGCGGCCTGGCGCCGGTCAACCTGTCGCGGGCCCTGGAGGATGGCGGCACCCTGACCTCGGTGCTGATTCCCTGGAACACCTGCGGCGCCTATATGGCGGCGACACTTGGGGTGGCGACCTGGAGCTACCTGCCCTACTGTTTCTTCAACCTGATCATGCCCATGCTGGCGATCAGCCTGGCCTTTATCCGCCCACCACAGCCCACGCTGGTAGAGAACACCGGGCACAACCCGCTGCAGCAGCCAAGCTGACTGTTATGGGCCTCAAACGCCGCATCCAGTGCGTTTGAGGCCCGACCTAATAGCCAAATCCCGCTGATTTCACCCTCTTGAAATCACATCCAAGCATAAAGCCCCTCCCAATTTCCGCCTAAATCAGGCATCTTCTCCGGCGCATCAAGAGCCTCCGGCACTTTTACCCATAAAAAGTACATCCATAAAAAAAGCCCTGACCTGGAATTCTGATCATGTATGCGTTGATGGCGTTGATATTCGTCCTTGGTTACCTGTGTATTGCCTTCGAGCACCCGCTGAAGATCGACAAGGCCGCCTCGGCCATTCTGACTGCGGTGTTGTGCTG
>JBFKAF010000542.1:0-2790 GCA_041621735.1 Pseudomonas sp. | reverse complement strand
GCTGGAACCACCTGGTCGGCCATCTGGTTGCGCAGGGCCTGCTGGTGCGCCCGCTTGAGGAGGAAGTGGTGCACAAGGAAAGCCTGCACTACCTGACCTTCAGCGAGGACAAGGAAGATGACGAGGCCTGCGGCCGACTGCGCGACTGGCTGATACAGCAGTTTTAACCGGCCGCTGAAAACCATCTACCCTGTCGCTGCGGCGTTAAAAACAACCTATTAATTACCTGTAGTTATTATTAAGACCAACGTCGGGTTATTGCTAATGGCCTGCCTCTTTAATTGCCGTTAAGCACATAACCTTGCCTCACTTAAAAACCTGCCCCGCGCAGGTTTTTTTATGCCTGTGATTTGCCGCCGACCCATAACCTTTGATTATGAATTACCGCCCCTAAATGTTGCTTATTGCCGCGACTAAAACGGCCGTAACCTTTTTCTCGAAATCACAACACATTCAACCTCTTCCAATCAGGTGACCGCATGAACTTCGATGGTGTTTGGACTCCGGTAGTAACGCCCTTCAACCAGGACGGCGCGATTGATTTCGCCGCCTTGAGCGCGGTGATCGACAGCCTGATCGGTCACGGTGTACATGGCCTGATCATCGGCGGCACCACCGGCGAGTATTACGCCCTGAGCAACGCCGAGCGTAAGCAGCTGTTCGACGTGGTCAGCGAACAGGCCAAGGGCCGTATCACCCTGATGGCCGGGATCAACGCCACCAGCACCGAAGAAAGCCTCGACCTGGGCCACTACGCCAAGGCCGCCGGCTTCGATGCCATCCTTCTGGCCGCCCCTTACTACTGCCAGCCGACCCAGGATGAACTGCTGGCCCACGCCCTCTGCGTGGATGACGCCCTGGACATGCCGACCATGCTCTACAACTTTCCGGCACGCACCGGCACGCCGATGAGCTTCGAGTTCATCGATGGCCTCAAGGGCCGACCGAACTTCCAGGCGATCAAGGAGAGCACCGGCTCGGTCGAGCGCATGCACTGCCTGACCCAGGACTACGCCGATCAGCTGCAGGTCAGCTGCGGCATGGACGACCAGATCCTCGAGTTCTTCACCTGGGGCGCACGCAGCTGGGTTGGCGGCGCCTCCAACTTCCTCGCCCCCGAGCACGTGGCCCTGTACCAGGCCTGCGTGGTCGAGCAGGACATGCTCAAAGGCCGTGAGCTGGCCCAGCGCCTGCTGCCGATGCTCAACCTGTTGGAACAAGGCGGCAAGTTCTGCCAGTACATCAAGCAGGGCTGCGAATTCGCCGGCCTGCCCGTCGGCCAGACTCGCCGCCCCTTGCTGCCGCTGAATGAGGCCGAAAAAGCTGCCTTCAAGCAGACCTATGAGCAGCTGATCGCCCACCGCGGCTAACCCCTCAGGCGTCTAGGAGGCATTCTCTATGCAGCTGCACTGTAATTTCCTGCCCCAGGACGATGGGCACTGCGGTTGGTACGAGACCCTGCCGCCTGCGCCGCCGAGCACGCCGTTGCGCGGCGCGGTTGAGGCCGACTGGGTGGTGCTCGGCGCCGGCTACGCCGGCCTGGCCGCCGCCCGCCGCCTGGCCGAGCTGCAACCGGACGCAGTCATTGCCCTGATCGACGCCAAGCGCGTCGGTTTCGGCGCGGCCGGGCGCAATTCCGGCTTCATGGTCGACCTACCCCATGACCTCACCTCGCACAGCTACACCAGCAGCCAGGAGGCCGACCAGAAGATCATCCGCCTCAGCCGCGGCGCCATCGACTACACCCGCGAGATTGTCCAGCGCCACGGCATCGACTGTGACTGGCGCGAGCAGGGCAAGTTGCACGGTGCGGCCAACGAACGTGGCAGCCAGGCACTGACCGAGTTCGCCAAAGGCCTCAGCGCCTTGGGCGAACCCTACCGCCTGCTCGATGCCGGGCAGATGAAGGCTGTCACCGGTAGCGACTTTTACCAGGCCGGCCTGCATGCCCCTGGCGCAGTGCTGGTGCAACCGGCGGCGCTGTCGCGCGGCCTGGGACAGAGCCTGCCGGCCAACGTGCGGTTGTTCGAAGAAAGCCCGGTGCTGGATATCAAAGTGGGCAAGCCCCACGTGCTGACCACCGCCCACGGCAGCATCAAGGCGCCACGCATGGTGCTGGCCAACAACGCCTATGCCTCGAACTTCGGCCAACTCGGGCTCAAGGGTCGCCTGCTGCCGGTCTACACCTACGGCAGCATGACCCGCCAACTGAGCCCCGAGGAGCTCGCGCGTCTCGGTGGCGAGGAAAGCTGGGGGCTGATTCCGGCAGACCCGCTGGGTTCCACCGTGCGCCGGCTGGCCAATGGACGCATCTGCGTGCGCAACTCCTTCACCTACAACCCCGAGGTGCAGGCCTCGGCCAGCACCCTGCAACGGGTGCGCCGGGCCCATCGCAAGTCGTTCGAGAGCCGCTTCCCGATGCTCCCGGAGGTCGACTTCGAATACACCTGGGGCGGCGCCCTGTGCATCTCGCGCAACAACGGCTCGGTGTTCGGCGAGATCGCCCCCGGGGTGTTCAGCGCGGTGTGCTGCAACGGCCTGGGCCTGACCCGCGGCACCATCTCCGGCAAGTTGATCGCCGAGTACGCCCTGGGTATGGACAGCGATCTGCTGAGCATCATGCTGGAACAGCCAAAACCCTCACGCAATCCGCCCGAACCACTGCTGGGCCTGGGCGTGCGCTCGTCCATCGCCTGGAAAGAGTGGACCGCCGGCGTAGAACTCTGAAACTTTTCAACCTTCAGGAGAACAACAATGACTGACACCCTCACCCGCAGCGCCATCGATCAG
>JBFKAF010000541.1:0-2793 GCA_041621735.1 Pseudomonas sp. | reverse complement strand
GTGCAGTGATATCGCCGTTGCTGGCGAATATCTATCTTCACTACGTGCTGGATCTGTGGACAAGGCAGTGGCGCGAGCGACATGCTCGTGGCGATGCGATCGTTGTGCGCTACGCGGATGACAGCGTGGTGGGTTTCAGGACGCAATGGCAGGCTCAGCAGTTTCTGGTGCAGTTGCAGGAGCGCTAGGCCAAGTTCGGATTGTCCCTCAATGCCTCGAAAACACGACTGATTGAGTTTGGTCGTTTTGCTGCGAGAAATCGTAGGAAGCGAGGTTTAGGTAAACCGGAGACATTTGACTTCCTGGGCTTCACGCACTGTTGCAGTACCAACAGAAGCGGTGGGTTTCAAATACTGCGTCTGACGGTCAAGAAGCGAATGCGTGCGACGCTGCTGGCGATTCGAGATGAGCTGAAACGCCGACGTCATGAACCCATCGGGGCTCAAGGGCAGTGGCTCTCTCGGGTGGTGGGTGGTTACTTCAATTACCACGCGGTGCCGGGGAACCTGATACGTCTTGGAGGTTTTCGTTTGGCGGTCTGCCGCCTTTGGCGGCAAGCCCTCAAACGACGTAGCCAGCGTAATCGGCTTCAATGGTCACGCTACGGACGCCTTGTTGACCTCTACATACCTAGACCCAGAAACGCACATCCTTATCCTGAGGATCGCTTTGCGTCACATACCCGAGGCAGGAGCCGTATGCGGTAGTCCCGCACGTACGGATCTGAGCGGGGGGCGGCAGGTAACTGCCGTCCCTACCGCGACCGCAGAACTGCGAAATTTGGCGGGATGTTTGGCACTCGGAAACATCCGGAATTTTCCAAAGGCTGCGTTGCTTGCCAGCGCTCAGAGTCAAGATTGAGGAGTAAGGAAAACTTGAGTGGATAGTGGGCCTCCCAGTCAAGCCGAGCTGGAAACGCCACATAATCCTCCACAGTAATGCGGCGTGGTATGGCCGGGAGAGTATCACCCTGCCACACCCGCCGGCCCATTATAAAAAAGCCCGGCCGAGGCCGGGCAAAAACAACTCCGCAGGAGCGAAGCAGTTAGGCATGCATGGCGAGGACCTGTACCTGATGGTCTGCAACCACTTCGCCGATCACCAGGATGGCGGGGCTCTTCAATTGAAAATCCAGGGCGGCCTGGTGCATCGAGGCCAGTGTGCTGCGGCACTCGCGTTGCTGGGGCAGGGAGGCGTTCTCGATCATCGCCACCGGCATGTCGTCACGCATGCCACCGGCCAGCAGGCTTTCACGGATTTCCGGCAGTTTCGCCACACCCATGTAGACCACCAAGGTCGTGCCGCCCTGAGCCAGGGCTTGCCAGTTCAGCGTGCTGTCGTCCTGGGTGTGGGCGGTGACCAGGGTCACGCCGCGCGCAATGCCGCGCAGGGTCAGGGGAATGCCGCAGTTGGTGGCGCCGGCCAGGCCTGCGGTAATGCCGTTGACCATTTCCACTTCGATGCCGTGGGTGTTCAGCCAATCGGCTTCTTCGCTGCCGCGGCCGAAGATGCAGGGGTCGCCGCCCTTCAGGCGCACCACGCATTTGCCCTGGCGCGCATAGCGCAGCATCAGGCGTTGAATGAAGGTCTGCGGGGTGGAGCGGCAGCCGCCACGCTTGCCGACCGGCACCACGCGGGCATCCGGGCAATGTTCGAGCACCTCTGGGTTGACCAGGTCATCGATCATCACCACCTGCGCCTGATTCAATGCGCGCACCGCCTTGAGGGTGAGTAATTCCGGATCACCGGGCCCTGCACCTACCAGCCAGACTTTTCCGCTCATGTTGATCTCCGTAGGGTGGGTTAGCTGCGTAGCGGCGTAACCCGCCATGCATATGCCGATGTCATACAGTGACCCGCGTGGGCTGTGCCGCCAGCAATCGTTTGATTTCCGGGACACAGGACCCGCAACTGGTGCCGCAGCCGAGTTCCTGTTTCAGTCCGTCGAGGTCGAGGCCGCGGGCTATGCCGGTGCACACCGCGTCCTCGCTAACGTTCAGGCAGTTGCACAGGGTTTTGCCGCTGCTCGCAGTCGTTGCCCCCGGTGGTGTGGACAGCGGCGCGAGCAACCAGCGCCGTAGGTCGGCATCGGCTTTGCCCTCGCTCCACAGGCTTTTCAACCAATGGCGTGCCGCGGTTTCGCCGGCCAGACGGATGGCGACGATGCGCCCGTCTTCGATGCGCACGCGCTTGCCCACGGTGCGTCGCGGGTCGTCATAGGCCAGTACCGGGCCTGCATCGACGCCGAGCAAGGCGTCGACCTGCGCCAGCAAGCTGGCATCCGGGGCCACCGCGCTGGCGGCGCGGATCACCAGGGCTGGACGCTCACGGCCGGCCAGGGTCAGGCTGGCGTAGGCGAACTCCTCGAACAGTGGGCGCAGGGCTGCGAAACGCCGCTGCACGTCGCCTTCGACCAAGGCGAACAGCTGCCAGGGCAGGTCGACCTTTTCCACCTCGATGCCGGCGTGTTTCAGCTCGGGCTGCTTGGACAGCGGATCGAAGGCCGGCAGGGTCAGCACGTTGGTGCCCAGACCCTTGAGGAAGCGGTCGCCCCAGTGCATCGGCAGGTAGGCCTGGCCGGAGCGGATGGCGTCGTCTGCCTGCACCGGGACGATCAGGCTGCCGCGACGGCTGCGCACCTTGATCAGGTCTCCAGTCTGCAGGCGACGCCGGCGCAGCTCGTCGGGGTGCAGACTGAGCACGGCCTCTTCGACATGGCCGAACAAGCGGGCGGCGGTGCCGGTGCGGCTCATGCCGTGCCACTGGTCGCGCAAACGCCCGGTGTTGAGGGTC
>JBFKAF010000540.1:0-2806 GCA_041621735.1 Pseudomonas sp. | reverse complement strand
GGTACGCCGGTATCGGTAATCAGCATGACCTCCAGCTGGCAGCAGCAGGCGGCGCAGTTGGAGCAGCTCACGGCGGTTTCGCTGGTGAGCTGAGTGTGGGCGATGTGGTGGCGGTCGGTCATGCCGCGCAGTGTACGTCAGGCGCGCGCCGACGGCTCGTCAAGACGACCGACGCGTACGCAGGCGTTGTTCGTGCTGCGCGCGGTAGAGTCTGGCGAAGCCGTGCAACAGGGGAATGATCAGGGCCCAGATTGCCGACAATAACGCCAGGGTCGGCCAGGTGCCGTAGGGCAGGCCGATGCCGGCCAGTTGCGCGCCGGCGTAATAGCACAGCGGGCCGCCGATGGCGCCGAGCAGGCTGCCACGCCACCAGGGTTGCGCGGTCCAGGCCAGGCAATGGTTGAGGGTGGTACCCAGCAGCAGCCAGAGCAGGGCCAGCCACAGTGGGATCAAGGTGCGCGGTTCGCCGAAATCGAAAATCCCGAGATTGAGCAGGAAGCTGTCCAGCGCGCTGCCGGCGAGAAACACGCTGAGCAACAGCTTGCCTTCGGCCGCCCAGCTGCTGGTCCACAGCAGATGCACGGCCAGCACACCGCCGACTATCAGCAGCCAGGGACCGTCGCCACCGAGTACGGCGGCGAACCAGCCGAGCTGAAACAGCAGGGCGTTGGCAATCAGTTTAGGCATGCAAGGGTCCCAGAAGTGGTTCAGGTCGCGCCGCCGGTTTGGCCAGCAGCAGTTGTGCGGTGCCGATGGTGCGCTCGATGAAGCCGCCCTCGCAATAGCACAGGTAGAACTCCCACAGCCGATAGAAGTGCTCGTCGTAGCCGAGCTGCTCCAGTTGGTGGCGCGCACGGTGCAGGTTGTCGTGCCACAGACGCAGGGTGCGCGCGTAGTGCAGGCCGAAGTCTTCCATGTGCTGCAGGCTCATGTCGGTTTTGCCGCCGACGATTTCCAGCATCTTCTGCATCGAGGGCAGGGCGCCACCGGGGAAGATATAGCGCTGGATGAAGTCGACGCTGTTTTTCGCCTGTTCATAGCGCTGGTCGCGGATGGTGATGGCCTGCAGCAGCATCAGGCCGTGGTCTTTCAGCAGGCGCGCGCACTGCTGGAAGTAGGTGGGCAGGAAGCGGTGGCCGACGGCTTCGATCATCTCGATGGACACCAGCTTGTCGAACTGGCCTTCGAGGTCGCGGTAATCCTCAAGCAGCAGGGTGATGCGCTCCTGCAAACCCTGTTCGGCGATCCGTTGTGCGGTGTAGGCGTACTGCTCTTGCGACAGCGTGGTAGTGGTCACCCGGCAGCCGTAATGGCGCGCGGCATAGATCGCCATGCTGCCCCAGCCGGTACCGATTTCCAGCAGGTGGTCGTCGGGCTTGAGCGCCAGTTTCTGACAGATGCGTTCCAGCTTGTTCAGTTGCGCCTGTTCCAGGCTGTCGTCCGGGCTGCGGAATTGGGCGGCCGAGTACATCATGCTGGGGTCGAGGAACTGCTCGAACAGGCGGTTGCCCAGGTCGTAGTGAGCGGCAATGTTCTTGCGCGAGCCCTTGCGGGTGTTGCGGTTGAGCCAGTGCAGCGCCTGTATCAGCGGGCGGCCGAGCCGGGCCAGGCCACGTTCCATGGCGTCCAGCACGTCGAGGTTGCTGACGAACACCCGCACCACTGCGGTCAGGTCGGGCGTGCTCCAGTAGCCGTGGATATAGGCCTCGCCGGCGCCGATCGAACCGTTGCCGGCGACCATGCCCCAGAGCGCGCCATCCTGTACCTGGATTTCCGCGCGCAGGCTGGCATGCGGGTCGCCGAACTCCAGGCGTTCATCGCCTTCGACTATCGCCAAGTGGCCGTGGCTCAGCTGGCGCAACTGGCGCATCACCGTCTGGCGCAGCAGGCCGGCGCCGAGGCCATTGCCGGCGCGCACCGAGTCTTTGGCGGAAGTCAGGCTAGGGCTTTTCATGGGAGGTGTCCTTCGGGCGCGGGAGGGCAACGCTGAAGCTGTCCGTCGCGGCATGATGATTGAACAGTGGGAGGCGTTTGAGCAGCAGGCGCAGGGCTTGCCAGTAGATCGCGGCCAGGGTCTTGCCGGTCATCCAGGGAAAACGCAGCAGGTAGCGGTGCAGGCTGGCGCGCGTGAGTGCTTCGCGGCGCAGGCTGAGGCTGGCCTCGAAGAGTTTGTCCTCGCCCTGCCAGTCGGCCATGTGGATGCCCAGCCTGGCGCCGGCCGGGCTGAAGCTCATGCGGTATTCCAGCTCCCGGGGCAGGAAGGGCGAGACGTGGAAGGCCTTGGCCACGGCGAAGTGCTGATGGCCCTCACCCTCGGCCGGCAACACGTAGTGATAGCGCTCGTGCCAGGGCGTGTTGCTGACTTCGCAGAGGATTGCCGCCAGGCTGCCATCGGCTTCATGGCAGTAGAAGAAGCTCGCCGGATTGAAGGCCAGGCCCCAGCTGCGCGGCTGCGTCAGCAGGCAGACCGAGCCTTGCGGCGTGTGCCCCAGCGCCTCGCCGACGCGCTGGCGCACCGCGTCGATCAGGCGCACGCCGGCGCCGGTGAACGCGGGGAGAAAGTCGCTCTCGCGGAAGGCGAACGGAGCAAAGCGACCGCGACCGGCGAGGGGCGACAGGCCGAGCACCTGCTGCTGTTCCTCCAGGTCCAGATAGAGCAGGCCCATGCGGTAGCGGAAGGCGTGCGGCTTGGGCGCAAAGCGGCGGTGCTGCACCCAGCCGCTGTACAGGGCGCTGTTCATCAGAGTGCCTCCCCGAAGGCCTGGGCCACGCGCAGGGCGCTGACTACGCCGTCCTCATGGAAGCC
>JBFKAF010000539.1:0-2809 GCA_041621735.1 Pseudomonas sp. | reverse complement strand
CGCGCCAGAATCAGGCCGAGTACCAGCCAGCTCAGGTCGCTCAAGCCCTTGCGCACATCATGTCCGCGCAGGCGCAGCAGGCCGGCTTCGAAGCCCAGGGCCAACAGCACGCACCAGAAGGTCTGCAGCCAGACCACGGTGCCGAATTGCCAGGCATACAGGACGGTGCCCGGCAGCAGGCACAGGCTGACCAACAGCATTATTGTTCTGAGGCTATGCGGGGTCGGACGCTGGACCAGGCTCATCGGCGCATCTCCATCTTGCTCTGGCGAAAGCTGTCGCGTAGCGGCAGATTGCTGGGGCAGGTGCTGGTGCAGCTGCCGCATTCGATACAGGCATCCAGTTGCAGGGCCTGCAAGCTGGTCTGGTCCTGGCGTTGGGCGGCGGAGTAGAGGTCCAGTGGTCTTAGCGACACCGGGCAGACGTCAACGCAACGGTTGCAGCGGATGCAGCTGGCCGCAGGCTCGGCGGCCGGCAGGTAGCGCTCGGCGCCGAAGATCAGGCAGCTACTGGTCTTGCTGATGACGGCGCCGGGGTCCGGCAGGGGCTGGCCCATCATCGGGCCGCCGACCTGGGTCAGCTGGCCCTCGGGGAAGGCACCGGCAACCGCGCGCAGGGCGATGACCGGATAGCCGATCGGCACTTCGACGTTGCCGGGCTGCTCACAGCCTCCGGTCAGCGTCAGCACCCGGGAGATCAGCGGCTCGGCGTGGAACACCGCACGGCCCAGTGCGTAGAGGGTCGCGACATTCAGCGCCAGCACGCCGATCTCGGCGGGGCGGGCTCCCGGCGCCAGGTTGCGCCCGCTCAGGCTCTTGATCATCAGCGGCTGGCCGCCTGCCGGGTAGCGCGTCGGCAGCGGGCGGATCTCGACCGAGGTGCGCGCCTGGCGGGCGGCGGCCTGCAACGCCGCCATGGCCTCGGGTTTATTGGTTTCGACGCCGAAGCGGGTCTGCGCTATGCCCAGCAGGCTGGCGAGGTAGTCGGCGGTTTCCACCAGCGTCTCGGCGCGTTCGCGCATCAGGCGGTCGTCGCAGGTCAGGAAGGGTTCACATTCGGCGCCGTTGATCAGCAGCAGGTCGGGCCGCTGGGCACCGGCTAGTTTGAGGCCCGTGGGGAAGCCCGCCCCACCCAGGCCAACGATGCCCATCTGCAGCGCTCGCTCGGTCAGTGCCTCGAGCGTTTGCGGTGGCGTCAGGGCGGAACGCTCGAGCCACTGATCCAGACCGTCGGCGCGCAGAGTAACCGCCAGAACCGGCTCGGCTGAGTCGGCCGCGAAGACGGGGCCGATCTGTTGCACGGTGCCAGAGGTGCTGGCATGCACCCAGGGGGTGTTGCCATCGCCCGTGCCGATTACCTCGCCCTTGCGCACACGCTGCCCCGGCTGCACGCAGGGTTGGGCGCAGCGGCGACCGCGCCCGAGTGGGATCGCCAGCAGCATGTGTCCGGCCGGGATCGGGGCTATCGGCGTGGCGTTGGATAGCTGCTTGTAGCCCTTGAGTTTGATCCCGCCGCGCCAGCTGTGCGGTGCAGGCGCGGCGAAGGAGATCAGCCTGCGCCAGAAAGGTTGCGCTGGCGACTGGCGCTGGGCGAGGAGGTGGGGCGATATGCGCTCAACGCTCTGAAACGAATGACTGGACATTTTCCGTCCTCCAATTTTTGGACATAGAACACCCCTGCGCGGCTGTGCACATAAGAGAGTTTTGCTCCGGGGGGTGCAGGAAAAGCGAGGCGGGACACTCGATCACTGACTAGGAGAGTCAGAACGCCAAATGAGCGAGTTGTTCGTTTTTTGATCAGTTTCGCCGACAGGCGGTCGGTCACGTGTCGCTCAGTGTGACGATCGGCAGGAGCACCGCAAGGCGCCACAGGCAGCGGCTGAAAGCGGAAAAAGAAGAAGGGGGGATCAATGATCCATGGGCCGAGCCCCGTATCTGAGGGCCTCGTGCCTTGTCCGTTTCCATGTTTGCCGAGGGGCTTCAGGCATCGCGAAACAAGTCGTGGGCATCCAGCAGGCGGTAGGCAATTTCCGGGCGCTTCTCCAGGCCACGGCGAATCGCCGTGGGGATCGACTGGCGGGTTTTACGGCACAGTCCGGGCAGTGCATCGATGTGGATAGCGATGCCGCGCATGCTGCGCACTTCGTTGAAGCTCGGGGCGATTTCCAGGCGGATGCCTAACTGCTCGTATATTCGACGCTGCATGTGCTCGAGGTCGGGCAGGCTCTGAATATTTTCCAGGCGCTCGAGCAGACGCTTTTCCTCCTGGCGGGTCAGGCGCAGGATGCGCTGATCGGCTCCCGGTGTTTCCAGCAGGCGCTCGCGCTCGCAGGTGCAGGCACCGGGCGGGCAGGGTTGGCGGATCTGGGAGGAGGGCGTCATAGGCTCCGATCATAGCGGGCCGAGGTCGCCGTTGCCCAGCGGGTTGCGGCGGCCTACGGTACCAGGTTGTTCGGCCGGGCAGGAACAGTGCGTGGCTTGAGCCTGTCGTTGACCTGTGCAGACGTCAGTGTGCAGGCGCGTGCGACTCGGCTGTGTGTATGGCGCATAGCTAACAGCTCGGGATATTCATTGCCATCGCATGGGGCTGCGCAGGCAGAAAAGGTTGTTTACAACGGTCCTCAATACATCCCAGAAGGCTCTCCCGGCTGCAGCCATCGGCTGGATTTCTGGCCTAAGCGCCGACCACCCCAGTCGGGCAGAAATGCTAGCCTGCAACGGTGCGTCGCGCGCTAGCCTGTCAGGCGCCGGCAAGAGTGATCGTGCAGACGAGGTGAGGGATGAAGCCAGTAATCGAGGGTGGGTGTTTG
>JBFKAF010000538.1:0-2818 GCA_041621735.1 Pseudomonas sp. | reverse complement strand
TACCCAGCGGATCGCCGCGGCCTTGCTCGACCGGCGCGCCGGCACGCTGAATCCCATGGCCTACACTAGCGGCCTGGCCGCGGCGGTCATTCGTCTGGGCGGTAGGTTGTTCCATCATTCCCCGGTTACTCGTCTGGAGCGGCAGGGCTCGACCTGGTGTGTGCTCACCGCGCAGGGTGCGGTCAAGGCCGAGCAGGTGGTGACCGCCTCGAATGCCTACACCGAAGGTGAGTGGACCGAGCTGCGGCGCAATTTCTTTCCCGGTTTCTACTACCAGGTGGCCTCGGCGCCGCTGGCTGGCGAAGCCGCTGCGCGCATCTTGCCGGGTGGGCAGGGCGCCTGGGATACGCGGCAGGTGCTCAGCAGTATTCGCCGGGATGCCGACGGGCGCCTGCTGCTCGGTAGCCTGGGTAGCGGTACGCGCAAGCCGGCCTGGTTTCTGCGCAGCTGGGCCGATCGTATCCAGCGACATTACTTCCCCGAATTGGGCGCGGTGGATTGGCAGAGCACCTGGACCGGCTGCATCGCCTTCACCCCGGATCATTTGATGCGCCTGTTCGAGCCCGCGCCGGGGCTGCTCGCGGTAACCGGCTATAACGGTCGTGGGGTCACCACCGGCACGGTGGTTGGCAAGGCCTTCGCCGATTACCTGTGTCAGGGCGACCCGCAGGCGTTGCCCATGCCATTGCAACCGATGCGCAAGGTCAGTGTCGCCGGACTGCGCAGTGGACTCTACGAAGCGGGTTTCTCGCTGTACCACGCGGGGCAGTGTCTGCGTGTGGTGATTTGAGTGCTTGGGCCCTGGCATGAGAGGTCGCATAGCGGACTACATATGTGCAACTGGACTAAGTGTTATAGCTATTTGCACTACAGCGATGGCAAATCGGCAAGGGCTGTCTATTGTTAGTACGGCTGTGCCATCGCGGTGCGCTTGGCCAGCCTCAAACGCCCTATGACGTTGCATCAAACGACTGCTTTACCGAAATAACTACAAAAAATAGAGGAGAAACACCGCTTTCAGGCGAACTGCAACTATAACAATCGTCGGCACGCCGCTTGCCTATTCAAGCCGAAAGTAGCAGTACTCACTCATAGCATCGGAGCAATAAAACTATGTCGCAGAAGGTTTTCAGAAAGGGTTTTCTGGCGCTCGCCGTGACCGGCGCACTGGGTCTATCTTCGCTGGCTCAGGCCGATCTGGTCATCGGAGTGGCCGGTCCGCATACCGGTGCCAACGCCACGTTCGGCGAGCAGTACTGGCGTGGGGCGACCCAGGCGGCGGAGGACATCAACGCGGCAGGCGGGGTCAATGGCGAGATGATCAAATTGATCAAGGCCGATGATGCCTGCGAACCCAAGCAGGCGGTCGCCGTGGCCAACCGCCTGGTCGATCAGGACGAGGCTCAGGGCGTGGTCGGGCATTTCTGTTCGTCCTCGACCATTCCGGCTTCCGAGGTTTACGACGAGGCGGGCATCATCGCCATCACGCCCGGTTCGACCAATCCGGCAGTCACCGAGCGTGGGCTGTCCGGCATGTTCCGTATGTGCGGGCGCGACGATCAGCAGGGCATCGTCGCCGGCGATTACATCGTCGATACCCTGAAGGCGAGCAAGGTCGCGATCATCCACGACAAGGACACCTACGGTCAGGGTCTGGCCGATGCGACCAAGGCGCAGCTGCACAAACGTGGCGTCACCGAGGTGCTCTACGAGGGCCTGACCCGTGGCGAGAAGGACTTCAACGCCCTGGTCACCAAGCTGCGCGCCGCTGGCGCCGAGGTGGTGTACTTCGGTGGTCTGCATGCCGAAGCCGGGCCGCTGGTACGGCAAATGCGTGAGCAGGGGCTGACGGCGACCTTCCTCTCCGGCGACGGCATCGTCACCGATGAGCTGGTCACCACCGCCGGTGGTCCGCAGTACACCAAGGGCGTGCTGATGACCTTCGGCGCCGACCCGCGCTTGATTGCCGATGGCAAGGCGGTGATCGACAAGTTCCGCGCCAACGGCTTCGAACCGGAAGGCTATACCCTGTACTCCTACGCCTCAGTACAAGCCCTGGCGGCCGCCTTCAATGGCGCCGGCGAGAACGATAATGCCAAGGCCAGTGCCTGGCTGAAAGCCAACCCGGTACAGAC
The DNA here is from genome assembly GCA_041621735.1 of Pseudomonas sp. Taxonomy (GTDB): domain Bacteria; phylum Pseudomonadota; class Gammaproteobacteria; order Pseudomonadales; family Pseudomonadaceae; genus Aquipseudomonas. The sequence continues at coordinate 683 of JBFKAF010000538.1, read as the reverse complement.
CGTGATGGGCAAGAAGGAGTGGGACGGCAAGGGCGACCTGAAAGTCTCCGACTACGTCGTCTACGAATGGGACGACCAGGGTAAATACCACCAGCAGTAAAAACTGATGGCCTGTGTGGCTGGTTGAATTAGTCAATTTCGTCGCCTGAGGCTCTGAGACTGCGTTGCCGCCCCTCGCCATAGCAGGCTAGGACTCGTTGCGGCGTCTTGTCTCAAAGCCCCGGTCATCCGAACTTGAGTTAATCAGCTAGCCGTACAGGCCCCTAGCTCGGCTAGCCGCTCATGCGCTACCCGCGCCTGAGCGGTTGCTGCCTTCCGGGAACTGCTGAGTTGTCATTCCCGCTCGCTGCTGCATTGCGTGCCGTGGTCGTTCAGCAGTCCCCGTCTGATTTCACTCGAGCAGGCCGGCCGAACCCCAGGTCGCTTGTCTCAGCAGACGAGACTGAGTCAATGGACGGTATTTTCCTGCAGCAAATGATTAACGGGCTGACCCTCGGGGCGGTCTATGGCCTGATCGCCATCGGCTACACCATGGTCTACGGCATCATCGGCATGATCAACTTCGCCCATGGCGAGGTGTACATGATCAGCGCCTACCTGGCGGCCATCACCCTGGCCATTCTGGCTTCTTTCGGTCTCGAATCCTTTCCGTTGCTGATTCTCGGCACGCTGTTGTTCACCAT
>JBFKAF010000537.1:0-2829 GCA_041621735.1 Pseudomonas sp. | reverse complement strand
CTGTTGACGCAGGCCCAACCAATACAGACCGGCACCCTCCACCGCCCAGGCGGCCGAGGTCCAGCGCGCATCCAGCCCCAACGGGATCGCCAGGCTGCCGAACACCACGCCCAGCACCAGGCAGCTTTCCACTAACAGCAAGGCGCGCCCGGCGGTGCGTCCGGCCAGCAGCCGGGCCAGGCCGAGATAGAACAGACCCAGGGCCAGGGCGCTGAAGGCGGCGGCGAATTCCAGGTGCTGCACCACCGCGTACTGCAAGCCGAAGCCCACCAGCGGCGGGCCGAACAACACGGTGGCGTCGACATAATCGCCCTGGCGCGCCGACCAGCGCAGCAACTCGGCGCGAGCAGCCGGTGCCTGCTGCGCCTCGCGCAACTTGCGCCGGGCGAACAACAGGCCGATGGCCACGTACATCAGGAAGAACAACAGCAGGAACGGCTCGGTGCTCCAGAGTAATTCCGCGCTGTAGGAACGCAGGCCCCAGGCGCAGCCGATACCGAAGGTGCCGACGAAACCGACCAGGTTGAGCGGGCGCCAGGCCTTGAACCAGGCGACGGCGAAGATGCCGGCATTCAGCAGGGCGAAATAGGAAAACAGCGCGACATGATTGCCGCTACCGGTGGCGGTCAACAGCGGCGCGGCGAAGGCGCCGAGGGCCGCCGCCAGCGCCAGCGCCAGGGCGTCCTGCGCCACCGCGAGAATCGCCGAGCAGAGCGTCACCGCCACCAACAGGGCGAAGGCGGCCTCGGGCTCGAGCAGGGGATGCAGGCGCATGGCGGCGAATACCGTCAGGTACAGCACGGCGATGCCGGCGCCCTGCACCATCAGGGCATAACCCGGATTGCGCCGCCGCAGCCACCAGCCCAGGCCGAGCAAGGCAATAGCGCTGGACGCCACCCCGGCGTAGCGCACCTCCACCGGCACCAGCATGCCTTCGGTGGCATAGCGCAGGAGGAAAGCCAGGCCCAGGAACAGCAGCACCACGCCAATCCGCAACACCGGGTTGCCGCCCAGCAGCCAAGCCTGGGCGGCAGCGATCGCCCGCTCAAGCGGCGACGGTTCGCGGGGCACTGACGCTTGCCTCTCGGCCTGGCGCGCCGTGGCGGCCGCGACTGGCCGGCCGGCGTCAGCCGTACTGGCGGCAGGCTCCAGCGGCTCTCGGGCCGCCTGCCGATCCAGCTCAGTCAGCAGCTCGGCATCCAGCGTCCAGTCCAGTGGCTGCTCATCCCGACCGGGGTCAGCCAGGGGTGGTTCGGCTTGCCCGGCCTCGGCTGCCATCGCCTCAGTGTGCTGCGCTAGGGGCTCGGCATCCGACGGCCCCGGCTCGACCTTGCGCAAACGCTCATGGAACTCCGCGCTACGCCGCTCGAAGCGCTCGACGAAATCCTTCAACTGCGCAGCCAGAGCCGTGCTCTGCTGTTGCAGCGCATGCAGCTTGAAGGCCTGAGCCAGACTCAGGGCCAACAGGCCGGCCACTATCGCCGCACCGATCGATTCGCCGACCAGCCCTCCCAACAGCAACCCGACCAGCATGAACATCCATTGCATGCAGCGCTTCCCCAATCAGCCAAGAGGCGAGTCAGCCGCCCCTGCCGGCAGCGGATCATTCCAACACCATTGAGGCCGGCCGTCTCCTCACACAGAGACGCATGCGACCTGCATCACAGGCACAATAGGTTCTGCGCGGCGCTAAAAAAACGACCAGCCGGCAGATCGCTGTTCACAAATTCGCCCACGCCGCTATCATCCCCGGCCGCATGCCGAACGCGCCTCTGCCCTGACCTGAAGCCATGATGAAAAACAACCTGATCGCCGCCGCCGAACTCGACCGCCTGGATACCTGGGCCAAGTACACCGCCGATATGTGCCACAGCTGCATGTCCAGCTGCTGCACCCTGCCGGTGGAAGCGCGCATCGGCGACCTGATCCGCATCGGCGTGGTCGACGATTTCGAGCGTGGCGATCCGCCCAAGCAGATCGCCAAGCGCCTGCAGAAAGAGGGCATCATCGAGCGTTTCAACCAGAAGTCGGGGATCTTCACCCTGACCCGCCTGGCCAACAACGACTGCCTGTACCTCGACCGCAAAACGCGCCTGTGCAGCATCTACGAGAAACGCCCGGACACCTGCCGCAACCACCCCAAGGTCGGCCCGCGACCGGGTTACTGCGCCTACAAGCCGAAGGCCTGACAGTCGCCCATGAATCGCGGCAATGCGACACATACCAGGGCGGCATGGCGGTAGTTAGACTCGACGACCTGGCCTAACAATTATAGAAAGCCGCCCATGCCGAGCCCTACCCCGAGTACCTCCAGCCACGACGGCCTGCGCTTCCATCCGGAGCGCGAGGCCTTGTTCAACGAGTTGCACACCCGGCCGTTCCCCGTACTGGCCACGCCGAGTCGCCTGGCGCAACTGGTGCTACTGCCCGATGCCCAGCAGCCTGACGCCGAGTACCAGCACCTGCTGCGCCTGTGCGAGCGCCACGCCGTGCTGCCGCCCAGCCCCAGTTCCTCCTGCTACTACCAGGACTTTGGTGGCTTCGAGCTGCGCTGGGAGCGACATACCGAATTCTCCACCTACACCCTGATCAGCAAACAGCTGCAAGGGCCGCCCTTCATTCAGGATGCCCTGGCTCTGCTGCCGGAACACTGGCTACAACAACTACCGGGTCGACTGATCAGCAGCAACCGGCTGGAGATCATCGCGGCCCCCGGCAACGCGCCGGAACCCCATGAGATGCGCCAGCATTTCGAAGGCCAGCGCCTGATCAGCTCATTGGTCAGCGATGGCCAGGCTCGCCTGTGGAGCGCCTACCGCATCCACAGCG
>JBFKAF010000536.1:0-2830 GCA_041621735.1 Pseudomonas sp. | reverse complement strand
TGGCTGCCGTTCGCCATCCTGATCCTGATGACCGCCATGCAGTCGCTGGATCAGGACCAGAAGGAGGCGGCGCGCCTCGATGGTGCCGGACCCATCGCGATCTTCTGGCACCTGACCCTGCCGCACCTGGCCCGGCCGATCGCCGTGGTAGTGATGATCGAGACCATCTTCCTGCTCTCGGTGTTCGCCGAAATCTTCACCACCACCAGCGGCGGGCCGGGCTTCGAGTCCACCAACCTGGCCTACCTGATCTACAACCATGCGCTGCTGCAGTTCGACGTCGGCATGGCATCCGCTGGCGGCTTGATCGCGGTGGTCATCGCCAACCTCGCGGCGATCGTGCTGATCCGAATGATCGGCAAGAACCTCACCAACCAGTAAGGAGGCTTTGATCATGCTCACGCTTAAACAATCCCGTCGCCTGCAGAGTGTGCTGGTCGGCACTTCATCCTGGGCTATCGCCGCGCTGATCTTCTTCCCGATCCTGTGGATGATCCTGACCAGCTTCAAGACCGAGATCGATGCCTTCGCCACGCCGCCGCAGTTCCTCTTCATGCCGACGCTGGAGAACTACCTGCTGATCAACGAGCGCAGCGATTACTTCAGCTTCGCCTGGAATTCGCTGCTGATTTCCACCGTGGCGACCCTGCTGTGCATGCTTATCGCGGTGCCGGCCGCCTATTCCATGGCCTTCTTCGAGAGCCGCCACACCAAGCGCACGCTGCTGTGGATGCTGTCGACCAAGATGCTGCCACCGGTGGGCGTGCTGATGCCGATCTACCTGATCTGCCAGAGCCTGGGCCTGCTCGATTCACGCATCGCGCTGATCGTCATCTACACCCTGATCAACCTGCCGATCGTGGTCTGGATGATTTACACCTACTTCAAGGACATCCCCGTCGACATCCTCGAAGCCGCACGCCTGGACGGCGCCACCACCCTGCAGGAAATCGGCCGCGTGCTGCTGCCGATCGCCCGCGGCGGCCTGGCCTCGACCATGTTGCTGTCGTTGATCCTGTGCTGGAACGAGGCGTTCTGGTCGCTCAACCTGACCTCCTCGGCCGCCGCCCCGCTGACCGCCCTGGTCGCCTCCTACTCCAGTCCGGAAGGTCTGTTCTGGGCCAAGCTCTCGGCGGTTTCGACCCTGGCTTGTGCGCCCATCCTGATCTTCGGCTGGATCAGCCAAAAACAACTCGTACGCGGCCTGTCCTTCGGCGCAGTCAAGTAACAAGAGGATTTTCCCATGGCAGATTTGAAGATTCGTAACCTGAAAAAAGGCTTCGACGGCACCGCCATCATCAAGGGCATCGACCTGGACGTACGCGACCGCGAGTTCGTGGTGTTCGTCGGCCCGTCCGGCTGCGGCAAGTCCACCCTGCTGCGCCTGATCGCCGGGCTGGAAGAAGTCACCAGCGGCACCATCGAGCTGGACGGCAAGGACATCACCGACATGGCCCCAGCCAAGCGCGACCTGGCCATGGTGTTCCAGACCTACGCCCTGTACCCGCACATGACCGTGGGCAAGAACCTGTCCTTCGCCCTCGACCTGGCCGGCGTAGCCAAGAGTGAGGTCAAGGACAAGGTGCAGAACGCCGCGCGCATCCTCGAGCTGGAGCCGCTGCTCGAGCGCAAGCCCAAGCAGCTCTCCGGCGGCCAGCGTCAGCGCGTGGCCATCGGCCGCGCCATCGTGCGCAACCCGAAGATCTTCCTGTTCGATGAGCCGCTGTCCAACCTTGACGCCGCCCTGCGCGTGCAGACCCGCCTGGAGCTGGCGCGTCTGCACCAGGAACTGCAGGCGACCATGATCTACGTGACCCACGACCAGGTCGAAGCCATGACCCTGGCCGACAAGGTGGTGGTGCTCAACGGCGGACGTGTCGAGCAGGTCGGCTCGCCGATGGAACTCTATCACCAGCCGGCCAACCTGTTCGTCGCCGGGTTCCTCGGCACACCGAAGATGGGCTTCCTGCGTGGTCAGGCCGGCAAGGCCGACGGCGCCGCCTGCGAGGTGAAGCTGGAGTGCGGCGCGCAACTGAGCCTGCCGTTGGCCGCTGGCGGCCTCGCCGCGGGCAGCCCGGTGACCCTGGGTGTGCGTCCCGAGCACTTCAACATAGTGCCGGCCGGCCAAGGCCAGCTGCGGGTCATCGCCGATGTCAGTGAGCGTCTGGGCAGTGACACCTACTGTCACGTGCGCACGGCCTCCAAGGAGATGCTGACCATTCGGGTGCGTGGTGATTTCGCCCCGCGCGCTGGCGAAACCCTGGAACTGGCGTTCGATCCGGCGCATTGCCACCTCTTCGATGCCGATGGCCAGGCCATTGCCAAACGACTCCAGCAGGCGGCCTGAGGCCGCCCGTCAGACCCGCTTAGGAAGCTCAGATGAAACTCAATCGCCAGCATCTCGAACAGCTGGCGGCGCCTATCGCGCTGCCCGCCTACCGTGCCGACACGACCCAGCAGGGCATCGCCCACATCGGTGTCGGCGGCTTCCACCGCGCCCATGAGGCGTTCTATACCGAGGCCCTGATGAACCAGGGCGAAGCCCTCGACTGGAGCATCTGCGGCGTCGGCCTGCGCGGCGCCGATCGCGCCATGCGCGATGCCCTGGCCGGGCAGGACTACCTCTACACCCTGGTCGAGCTGGGTGACGATGCGCGCAACGCGGTACAGGTGGTGGGCGCCATCAGCGGCATGCTGCTGGCCGAGGATTCGCCCCAGGCGCTGATCGACAAACTGGCCGATCCGGCGATTCGCATCGTCTCGCTGACCATCACCGAAGGCGGCTACTGCATGGACGACAGCAGCGGCGAGTTTCTCGCCGAGCTGCCGC
>JBFKAF010000535.1:0-2833 GCA_041621735.1 Pseudomonas sp. | reverse complement strand
CGTAACCGCCGCCGTACACCGCACAACCGGTGAGGCTCAGGCCTAGCAGCGCACCAAGTAGAACTCTGTAGAACATAGTGGCCTCCCGCGATCACTGGAACGGCGCAGACCGCTGTCGGCACCTGGGATCGTCTCTCACAAAATCAGACCGCTGACTCGTGCTTCCAGTGCGCTCCCGCCCAGTCTATTCGATGACCAATTGTTTCAAGCTGCGCGTTACGGCGTCTCGACAGCCCTTGTCCGTAGCGGAGCAGCAAGCGACAACCTTGAGCCGGTGACGCTGGCGGGCCAGGATGATGCCCCGTGAAGTAGCACACATCAGTCATCACGCACCATCACGGCGCAGACGATCCAGTCCCTTTAACGCCATCGTTGCCACAGCCCTCAGGCTAGAGCGCCCGGCATAACTGGCACGATGTTCGCTTAGCCCTGAGCGTGCAGGAATAACCCGGCTTGCCGGGATCGCGGCACCACAATTTGCAATAGCCGACTAGGGTTCCGGCCCGCCGATCAGAGAATCGACGGGTGGCTGGTCCGAGAGTTGGCGACCTCCTTCGAGGTTACACGGCGGGATAAAAGCCCGGGAGAACGCGCCCCATTCGTGGGGAGACCGCCGCGCACTCCTGCCGCCCCTACTCGAACTGGAGGTTCCCTATGCGTACGCCCCGCCTGATCGCAGTACTCGCCGCCGGCCTCGCTGCCACCATCAGCTTCAACAGCCACGCGGCAGTCAAAGACAACTTCAGTGTCTGCTGGACCATCTATGCCGGCTGGATGCCCTGGGAATATGGCGCCACCGAAGGCATCGTCGACAAGTGGGCGAAAAAGTATGGCATCAACATCGATGTGGTGCAGATCAACGACTACGTCGAGTCGATCAACCAATACAGCGCCGGCCAGTTCGACGGTTGCACCATGACCAATATGGACGCCCTGACCATTCCGGCGGCCAGCGGTGTCGACTCCACCGCGCTGCTGATCGGCGACTTCTCCAACGGTAACGACGGCATCGTCATCAAGGGTGAGAACAAGACCCTCGGCGACCTCAAGGGCCAGCCGGTCAACCTGGTCGAACTCTCCGTGTCCCACTACCTGCTGGCCCGCGGCCTGGAAAAGGTCGGTCTCTCCGAGCAGGACCTCAGCGTGGTCAACACTTCGGACGCCGACCTGGTGGCCGCCTTCGGCACCGCCGACGTCCAGGCGGTCGCCACCTGGAACCCACTGCTGGCCGAGGTCGCCGCCACCCCTAAGGTGACCCAGGTGTTCGACTCCAGCCGGATTCCCGGCGAGATTATCGACCTGATGGTGGTCAACAGCGACACCCTCAAGGACAACCCGGCCTTCGGCAAGGCCCTGACCGGCGCCTGGTACGAGATCATGGCGATCATGAGTGCCGATACCGCCGAGGGCAAAGCCGCCCGCGCGCACATGGCCAAGGCCTCCGGCACCGACCTGGCCGGCTACGAGGCGCAACTGGCGGCGACCAGGATGTTCTACTCGGCGGCCGATGCCGTGGCCTTCGCCACCAGCCCGAAGCTGCCGGCGACCATGAGCAAGGTCGCCAGCTTCTCCTTCGACCATGGCCTGCTCGGCGAGGGTGCGCAGAGCAGCGACGCCATCGGCATGGGCTTCGCCAGAAACGTGGTCACCGGCGACAAGGCCAACCTCAAGCTGCGCTTCGACCCGAGTTACATGCAGATGGCCGCCGACGGCGCGCTCTGACGGGAATCGCCGGAGCGGATTTACTTGCGATTGCGCACCCGGCCATCGCGGATTAATCCGCTCCCACACCCGCTATCCCATGAGCGCCCTAGGATACGTCACATGCGCCTGATCAACCGCCATCCCGACCGCAGCGGCCGTCTGTTGCTGATACTGCTGCCCTTCGCCCTGCTGCTGTTCGCCTACTTCACCGGTTCGGCGCAGCGCCTGGCGGACAACCCCAACGACAAGCTGCTGCCGAGCGCTACGCAGATGGCCGCGGCGGTCGATCGCCTGGCCTTTACGGCAGACAAGCGTAGCGGCAACTACCTGTTCTGGCAGGACAGCGCCGCCAGCCTCCAGCGCCTCGGCATGGGCCTGGGCATCGCCGCGTTGCTCGGCCTGTGCCTGGGCATCGCCGCCGGAACTCTGCCGCTGTTCGGCGCGCCGCTGTCGCCACTGCTCACCGTGCTGTCGATGGTGCCGCCGCTGGCGATCCTGCCGATCCTGTTCATCACCTTCGGCCTCGGCGAACTGGCCAAGGTGATGCTGATCGTCATCGGCATCACCCCGGTGCTGGCCCGCGACCTGGAGCAGCGTGCCCGCGAGATTCCAGCGGAGTTGCTGATCAAGGCGCAGACCCTCGGCGCCAGCACCTGGACCCTGATCCTGCGCGTGGTGCTGCCGCAGATCCTGCCGCGCCTGTTGATCGCCCTGCGTCTGGTGCTCGGCTCGGCCTGGCTGTTCCTGATCGCCGCCGAGGCCATCGCCAGTACCGACGGCCTCGGCTACCGGATCTTCCTGGTGCGCCGCTACATGGCGATGGACGTGATCCTGCCCTACGTGGCCTGGATCACCCTGCTCGCCTGGCTGATGGACCTCGGCCTGCGCCAGCTCACCCGCCTGGCCTTCCCCTGGTACGAGGGGGCCAAGGCATGAGCGATAAAACAAGCAGTGCAACGCAGCCAGCGGCTCGCGCAGCCGGCAACTTCATTCAAGTGAACAATGTCTGGCAGCAGTACGGCGATCAGGTCGTGCTCGAACGCTTGAACCTGAGCATCGCCGAAGGCGAGTTCTGCACCCTGGTCGGCGCGTCCGGCTGTGGCAAGTCGACCTTCCTGCGCCTGCTGCT
>JBFKAF010000534.1:0-2835 GCA_041621735.1 Pseudomonas sp. | reverse complement strand
GCCCGTGATGATGCCTTCTGGTTTACGTACGAGGGGGAGTCCGCCTAGAACACGACAACGGTCCATACACCATTGGTACACAGGCCGACGCGCCCCAGCGTGCGTTCCAGCGTGTTTCTGGCTGATTTCTCTCAGCCTTTTCTCCACCTCAGACCACGCCTCTACGAAGTGGCTGCGCCCTTTCTCCAGGCTGTCGCTCGGCAATGGGCCATGCATCCCTTCATGGGGGCGGTAGACGGCTTCGTAATAGCTGTTTTCCTGCAGTGCTTCGTGGAGCATTTTCTCTAGTGCGGACGCGCGAGCCTGAAGGCCGTGCTCGCGCAGCTTTCTCGTTCGTTTCTCATTGGCTGTCAATCAGCATCCAAAACTTTCCAGGCAACAGCGTCCAAAAGTTTCCAGTTGCTCAGGTGCTTTTCACCGCCTTTTTGCGTTGCTTGAAGCGGAATGAGTCGTTGCCGGTTTCGAGGATGTCGCAGTGGTGAGTGATGCGGTCGAGCAGCGCTGTGGTCATCTTGGCGTCGCCGAAAACGCTGACCCATTCGCCGAAGGACAGGTTGGTGGTGATGATCAACGAGGTCTTCTCGTAGAGCTGACTGATCAGGTGAAATAGCAGTGCCCCACCTGAGTCGGGGAAGGGTAAATAGCCCAGCTCGTCCAGGATCACCGCGTCGATATGCAGCAGCTGCTTGGCCAGATTGCCAGCCTTGCCTTGCTGCTTTTCCCGCTCCAGTTGATTGACCAGATCCACGGCGTTGTAGAAGCGCACGCGCTTGCCCTGGTGAATGGCCGCCACACCCAGCGCGGTGGCCAGGTGGGTTTTGCCGGTGCCAGTGCCACCGACCAGGATCAGGTTATGCGCGCTGTCCATGAAGGTGCTGCTGGCCAGTTGCTGGATCTGCCCGTGATCGAGCGGGGTTTCCTGCCAGTCAAAACTACTGAGGTCGCGATGGATCGGGAAGCGGGCGGCCTTGAGTTGATAGCGCAAGCTGCGCACCTGGCGATCTGCTTGCTCAGCCTCGATCAGCCGATCCAGCCAGACTTCCGGGCGCGCGGGCTGGCGCGAGGCTTCGGCCTGCAACTCCAGCAAGGCGCTGGCCATGCCATACAGGTGCAGCGCTTTCAGGTGAGTGACGCGATCAATGGACATGGTGTGTGCCTCGCAGTTGTTCGTAGCGCTGGCAATCGGCGAGCGGCTCGACCCGTAGCTGTAATTGCTCGGGCAAGCTCAGTTGTGGCGGACGTGTCGGGGAGATCAACCGGCGCAGCTCATTCATCACCAGCGAACCGCTAACGACGCCGCACTCCAGCGCCAACTCGCAGGCCACTTGCAGCGGCTCCAGGCCAGCCTCGCGGGCAACCAGCAACAATTCGACGAAGGCGCGGTCACCGCGTGGCTGCTTGAGCAGGCGCTCACGCACCTGTTTGATCGACGCCGGCAAGTCCCATTCAACGAAGGGCGCGCCGTTACGCAGCGCGCCTGGCTTCTTCTCCAGCACTGGCAGGTAATGCCAAGGATCGCAGACTAACTGATCACGACCAAAGCGCCGCAGATGCTCGGCGATCACCTGGCCAGCCGCGACGATGCGCACTTCAGTCGCACTACAACGCACGGAAACGGCCTTGCCTGCCCACTCGGCGGGGACGCTGTAGCGGTTACGATCAACCCGCACCAGACAGGTGCTGGAGACGCGCAGCATCTGCTCGACATAACCGTCGAAGGTGGCGCTGATGGCCCGCAGGTGAGCGCGTTCATGGGCAAAGCACTCGGCAATGCATTGGCCGGTGTCAGTGGGATGCTTGCGCTGGGCTAACTCCTGGCAACGGGTGGCCAGCCAGTCGTTCAAGTCCGCGAAGCTGGCAAAGCGTGCCATAGGCGTAAACAGCCACTCGCGCACGTTACCGACCTGATTCTCGACCTGCCCCTTCTCCCAGCCCGACGCCGGCGTACAGGCTACCGGCTCGAACAGGTAATGATTGGCCATGGCCATAAAGCGCCGGTTGAAGGTGCGCTCCTTGCCAACCAGGATCGCTTCAACCACGGCCTTGAGGTTGTCGTAGATCAGCCGCTGCGGCACGCCGCCAAAGAAGGTAAAGGCGTGATTATGCGCATCGAAGACCATCTCCTGCGTCTCGCGTGGATAGGCCGCGACGAACATCTGCCGGCTGTAGCTCAGGCGGAAGTGCGCGACCTTGACCGTCTGCACCACGCCCGCAATCTCGACCTGCTCATGGCTCCAGTCGAACTGGCAGGCATCGCCAGGCGCGAACACTAACGGTACAAACGCCTGCGTAGCCGCTGGGCGGGCCTTGCAGGTTTTCCACTGCTTCACGAAACGCTGCACGCTGTCATAGGCGCCGCGATAACCCTCGACCTGCAAGCCTTCATACAACCGCCGGGCCGTGCGCCGTTGCGCCTTGGGCAGGTGTTGCTCGGTCGTCAGCCAGGCCTCGAGCGTGGATTGGAACTCGCCCAGCTTGGGTGCGGGTTGCTGCTGACGCTCATACACCGGCGCAGCTGTGCTGTGCAGATGCTTGCGAACGGTAGGACGCGAGAGGTTGAGGCTGCGGGCAATGGCGCTAATGCTCTCGCCACTGACCAAGTGCCGCCGCCGAATTTCGGCAATGATGTCCATCGATAACACCCCAGATTCTCCGGCCAAAAGACCGGATGGTTGCACACACCGGGGTGGAAACTATTGGACGCTGTTTACCCCGGGAATCTGGAAAGTTTTCCACGCTGTTTCACAGTTAGGCTGCAAGAATGCGTTCTTGGTGTCGCTAAGCGGGTTATGCGGCTGGCAGTTTTGTTCTTCGGGATGTATGGCTTTTTTCATT
>JBFKAF010000533.1:0-2840 GCA_041621735.1 Pseudomonas sp. | reverse complement strand
CCACGCTGGAGCGTGGGCACGATCATTAGAAACAAAAGCCAACACCTTGCCGCGTCGAAACAAGAAATTTGGGCCGGGACAACGCCCTTTCCAGCAGGCCGAACGCAATCGTTGTGGAAGGGAGTGAGCCGCATGGATGCGGCGAGAGGCGTAAAGGGCCAGGGACGGCCCTTGTACGCCGGCCCCTGGAACAATGATGGAGTGAGGAAACGGAGCGAAGCGGAGTAACGGCCGCAGGCTGGCCCAAAGGGTGAGCGTAGCGAATCAAGTCGAGCGCAGCGAGACCCGTATGGAGGGGCAAGACCTTTTGGTTCCTTTTGGGGCGACTGCCAAAAGGGACTCGCCGTAAGGGCGAAACCAATACCCAAAGCCACCGCCGCTGCGACGGATGTACCAAACAGTCTGAGCCACACGTCGTCACTGGAACATGTCAGCGATCAACGAGCGAACAGCGCCTGAGCGCGAACTCACCATTGCAGCCACTACAGCTTCGCGGACAAGGCCGCTCCCACATGAAGCCCGCAAGCCACCACAGTTGCGGCGGACATGCCAAACAACCTGAGCCACCAAGTTCCGGTCTCTGCAACTGGGACGCAGCGCTTCCTGAGCGACACACCATCACTGGAACATGTCAGCGATCAACGAGCGAACAGCGCCTGAGCGCAAGCTCACCGTTGCCGCCACTACCGCTTCGCGGCCAAGGCCGCTCCCACATGAAGCATGCAAGCCATCGGCCGATGCCAACCGATGAGCATTGCAATGCTCAACCGCATCCTAGTGCTCATCGTCACTAACTACACAGGCAACAAGACCAGTCTCGCGACTGGCCTTGTTGTTTACCGCTCGATTCGCGCTCCGGCTACGAAGCACGCAAATTACGCCTACCTATGGCGAGTGGCGCCCCGTTCGGCACGAGTCCGTCACAAGAGAGGCTAAGGCGTATCAGCGACCGCTCTGGGCCACCCGCTTACGGCACGCGTCACCGAACACCTGGAACAGCTTTATCGAATCGGGATTCTCCGCCGTCTGCCACTCCGGGTGCCACTGCACGGCAAAGGTCAGCTGCGGCAGTTGCGGGGCGTGGATCGCCTCGATCAGGCCATCCTCGGCCAGGGCCAGCGCTTCCAGACCCTTGCCCAGGGTCTTGATGGCCTGACCATGCAACGAATTGACCCGGATCTCCTCGCGCTGCAACAACTCGGCGAGCCAGCTGTTGGGCACAGGGCGCACGCCGTGGCTTTCACCGTACTGCACCGGAATCGGATCGTTGGGGTCTTCGCGATGGTCATTGTGACCCGGCTCTTCGTAGACCTTCTGGTGAATGTCGCCGCCCAGGGCCACGTTGATTTCCTGCATGCCGCGGCAGATGCCGAAGATCGGCAGACCGCGGCGGATGGCGGCGTGGATCAGCGGCAGGTCGAACAAGTCGCGCCCCCGGTCCTGGCCCTTGCTCGGGGTCAGGTTCTCCTGACCGTAGAGGCTCGGGTCGATGTTGCTGCCGGCACCGGTGAGGTACACGCCGTCGACCAGATCCAGGTACTGCTCGATATCCTCGGCGCCACAGCAGGTGGGCGCCAGCAGGGGCACGCAATTGGAGAATTCGACGAGGGGCTGGATGTATTTGTGGGTCATCACCTGATAGGCATGGCCCTTGCGCTCATGGGTGCCCATGGACATCAGAACGACGGGTTTACGTGGGGTATTCGCAGTTTTTACAGTGTTGCTGTTGGACATACGTCACCTTGGGACAGGGAGTGCCTGTCGTTGTTGTGCAGACGCGCGACCTGGGGCGGGCACGGTCTGTTTTGGTCGGTTTCGTGAAGTGCCGCGAGCGATGCTGAACCGCTTGGGTAATGCCCTTGCTTGGCTGAAACGCGACTCGAAAGCCCAGCCAGTGCAAGGATTGGGCGGCCATGGCGCTTGTCCAGGGCGACCCGCTCGCGGTCGAAACCAGGCGCTCAGTCTGCCAAAGCCGTAAAAAATGTCAAACGAACAACACCGAAATAGTCGATAAAAATCGACTGCAAGTATCATTTAAATTACTAAACTATTGTTTTTAAATGATTTAACTGATTTTTACGATGACAAAAAGTCCATTATTTTTAACACACACCAGTTGCTGTGCTTCCTTCACCTACAACCCGTGCGGACGGAGCAGCCCGCCGCCGCGAGGATAGCCGCAGCCCAGCAAGCGCCGCCCCCGCGAACGCTTCGCGACCAAGGCCGCTCTCACATGCAGCCCGCACAGCAGCAACCGATGGCCATCGACGCCAAACGCAAAAGGCCAGTCTCGCGACTGGCCTTTCCGGTTACCGCCCTGCTCGCTTAACCATTGCTGGGGAAGGCGAACTGCGCGGCCTCATGGCTGGCGCGTTGCGGCCAGCGCTGGGTGATGGCCTTGCGCCGGGTGTAGAAGCGCACGCCGTCCGGGCCGTAGGCGTGCAGATCGCCGAACAGCGAGCGCTTCCAGCCGCCGAAGCTGTGGTAGGCCACCGGCACCGGCAGCGGCACGTTGACGCCGACCATGCCGACCTCGATCTCGTCGCAGAACAGCCGCGCCGACTCGCCGTCGCGGGTGAAGATGCAGGTGCCGTTGCCGTACTCATGGTCGTTGATCAGCTGCATGGCCTCTTCCAGGCTGCCCACGCGGACGATGCACAGCACCGGGCCGAAGATCTCGTCGGTGTAGATGCTCATCTCCGGGGTGACCTTGTCGAACAGGGTGCCGCCGACGAAGAAGCCCTTCTCGTTACCGCTGACGCTCAGGCCACGGCCGTCGACCACCAGCTCGGCCCCGGCGGCCACGCCGGCATCGATATAACCGGTGACCCGTTCCTTGG
>JBFKAF010000532.1:0-2842 GCA_041621735.1 Pseudomonas sp. | reverse complement strand
TTGGACAATTTTTCCATGATGGCCTTCACCGGGGCGGTGGATGCGTTGGTCACCGCCAACTTGATGAGCCCGACGCCGCTCTATGAAGTGCTGGTGGTCGGGGGCGCAGACGCGGTGGTGGTCAGCGATCTGGGCATCGCCATCTCGGCCGGATGTCGATTGGCCGACCTGGACGAGAAGCAGCAGGACATGTTGGTCGTGTGCGGCGGTTTCCGTGTGCGCTTGCAGGCGGACCCACTGCTCAGGAGCAAGCTCAGATCGGCCGACGCCGCTGGCGCCATGTTGGGTGGGCTGTGGAACGGCGCCTACTTCCTCGCCGAAGCCGGGCTACTGGATGGCTACGACTGTGCCTTCCATCCGGATGGTCGGGCGATGATGAGCGAGTTGTTCCCCAAGGTGCGGTTGTCCAGCCACGCCCATGTGCTGGACCGTGAGCGCATCAGCTGCGCCGGTGCCAACAGCTCGCTGGGGATGATGCTCGAAGTGGTGCGGCGCGGCTGCGGCGAACAACTGGTGTGCGCGATAGAGGAAGTGCTGAGCTGCGACAAGATGCAGGAGGTCATGGATGTGTCGGTGGTTGCCGTCGATTACGACCCGACCCTGCCGCAAACCTTGAAGCTGGCGTTGGAGCTGATGCACAACAATATCGATGAGCCGCTGGTGGTGGATGAGATCGCCACCTGTGTCGGCATCTCCAGACGTCAGCTGGAGCGCCTGTTCTGCCGTCACGTCAATGCGACCCCCTCGCGCTACTACCTGGAACTGCGCCTGACCCGTGCGCGGCAGCTGCTGCAACAGACCAACAAGTCGTTGGCCGATATCGCGGTGGCCAGCGGTTTTGTCAGCATCTCGCATTTTCGCCGCTGCTTTCGCGAATTCTTCGATATTGCCCCAGGGCGTTTTCGGGCTACTTCACACAGCAAGCGTTGAGCGCACGCCGGATTGCCCTGAGCGCCAGCTTGGGGTTTACAGCAGGCCGAGTGGATGGGGTGCCAGTTCGGCTTCGCTGGAGTGTGTCCGGCTACCGGCGCTGATCGCATCGGCGAGCAGTACCAGGGTCAAGCGGTCGACCTTCTCTGGCCGCTGATTGAGGCTGACGCTCAACTCGAACTGGCGTTGGGCGATGAACTGCTGGAAATCGCTGTCTGGTTCGGCATCGGCAGGCGCAGTGTTCTCGTCGCTCGGCGCTTCGGTTGCGCTGGCTGGCGCAACCTGGGGCTGCTCCGCTGTCATCACCCGGCTCAAGAGAATCTGGAAATCCAGGTAGGCACGCAGATCGGCCGGGCCGGTGAGGTTCGGGTTGCTGCTGTAGGCCGTCAGCGCGGTGCTGGAAGGGGAAACGCCATTAAGCATGAGGAACTCTGTGCGGCTGGAAGGCGCCGGGTCTGGCAACGTGCCGGCTCTTTTTGCTTATCGGCCGGCTAGTGTCTGAGTTGAGCGTGAATGCCCAGGAGTGAGCAACAGTCCATCGCCAGAGTCCGCATCGAGACGCTGGCGCCGCATCTGGCCGAGGCCGCCGCCAGCTGGCCGCAGGCTTGAGTTTGCCGCAGCACGGCGAGGCGGAGTTTGCCTTGCAGTTGGCCGAGCTGGGGCGCAGGCACCGGGGCCGGTACGGGTGGATTTTATCGAGGGCGTGGCTGAGCAGCTTGGCCCGCTTTGCGGCTGTTGCGGCGCAGCGAATCTGGACTAAGGTGCGCACAGACCGAAACCGAAACAGGAGTGCTCGATATGTCTACTCAGGTGGAGCGTGGCGAGGTTTTGCGCACCTTGCACCAGCGCGAAGGGTTGTTGGTGCTGCCCAATCCCTGGGATGCCGGGTCGGCGAAGATGCTCGCGACCCTGGGGTTCGAGGCGCTGGCCACGACCAGTGCCGGCTTGGCCTTTTCCCTGGGGCGCTGCGATGCGGAAGGCGCGGTCAGCCGCGAGGAGGCCCTGGCTAACGCCCGCGCTATCGTTGAGGCGACGCCGCTGCCGGTGACCGCCGATCTGGAGAATGGCTATGGCGATGAACCGCAGCACTGCGCCGAAACCATCGCCCTGGCGGCGCAGATCGGCCTGGTTGGCGGTTCCATCGAGGATGCCACGGGTGATGCGCGGTCGCCGATCTATCCCTTCGAGCTGGCGCTCGAGCGCATTCGCGCTGCGGTGGCGATGGCGCGCAGCCTGCCATTCGCCTTCACCCTGGTGGCGCGTGCGGAAAATTACTTGCACGGCCGGCCTGACCTGGATGACACGGTCAAGCGCCTGGTGGCCTACGCGGAGGCGGGCGCCGATGTGCTCTATGCACCGGGTCTGACCACGCGCGAGGAAATCCTCACGCTGGTCACGGCCGTGGCGCCGCGCCCGGTCAACGTATTGGTGGGCTCGCCGAGCCTGCAGCTGTCGCTGGATGAGTTGGCCGAACTGGGGGTGAAACGCGTGAGTCTCGGCTCCGCTTTGGTGCGAGTCGCCTATGGCGCCTTCTTCCAGGCGGCGCAGGAACTGGCCACTCGCGGCAGCCTGGTGGCGACCGCTCAGGGCATGCCGTTCGAGCGCATCAATAATCTGTTCAAAGCCTGAGAGGACTCGGGTTTGCGTCGCGTTCTGCTGCTTGTGCTGTTGGGTTTGTTTGGTGTGCCGCTGGCGGTCTATCAACAGTGGCTCGCTGTGCCACCGCCCTGGAATCCCTGGGCTCCACTGGATATCAGGGCCACGCCGAACCTGCTGACCCCCTTCAAACTCTGGCGCCTGGAGGATAATCCCGTGCTCTGTCAGCAGGCCCTGGCTACGTCGCCGCTGCGTTACACCGTGCTGGCCGATAGCCGCCCGGCGGCGGACTGCCCGCTGGAGAATACCCTGCGGG
>JBFKAF010000531.1:0-2843 GCA_041621735.1 Pseudomonas sp. | reverse complement strand
GGCCTGGCGCGACAGGTAGACAACGTGCGGATTACGCCCCTTCATCCGCTCTTTGGAGATCGTCCAGGTGGCGTTCTCAAAGTCCACCTCGTCCCAGGTTGCCTCGATCAGCTCGCTCTTTCGTACCAAGGTCAGCAGCACCAACCGCAAGGCCAGCTTGATCGTGGGATATGCGGCGATGGACTCCAATTGATGGAAGGCCAGCCGAATTTCGGTCGGGCTCAGTGCCCGATCCTTCGGCACGAAAGTGGCGATGGAAGACGATTTAACGTCGTCAGCCGGATTCTCGACCTTCTCGCCATGCAGGATCGCGAACGCATAGACCTGTTTCACGATGTCGCGAATATGGACCGCAGTTGCCGGTGCCCCGCGAGCCTTTACCTTGGCACACAGGGCTCGCAGATCGTCAGGGGTGATTTCGGTCAGCAACCGGTTCTCGAAGACCGGCAGGATGTCGCGGTCGATGATGCTTTTACGCATCGCGCGAGTGCTGTCAGCCATGCGCGCACCGGCCAACCACTTCGTCAGTGTTTCACCGAAATTCTTGGCAGCGCTCAAGCGCCGTTTAGCGCGCTGCTTCTCAAGAGAGGGAGACTTGCCCAGGGCGACCATACGCTTGGCATCGAGCAGCTTCTCGCGAGCCATGGCCAGGGAAATGCCAGTCGCCCCATAACGCCCGATGGTCAGCGTTTCTCGGCGTCCATTAAGACGGTAGTCGTAGCGAAAGGTGACGGTACCGGTAGGCGATACCGTCACGTACATACCGTCGCGGTCGGAAGCCTTGTCTAGCTTGGACTGGGGCTTGAGATTGCGCAATTTGGTATCAGTAAGCATCGAGGTTTTTACTCCTGTTCATGACGGCTTTTACCGTCAAGGGTCAGGAGACCTGTTGATGCCGGGAAAGCCGCACGGGGCAAGCTTTCCCAAGGAGCGATTTACCGTCAAAGACCGGTTTTGACCGGATAGTAAACAGAACGGTCTCAATACGATCGCTGTTTACTACCGTCCCCGCTACCGCCAATCCGTTCTGCTAATCGGCGATAGGCTTCGATAACCATTGCAACGAATTTTCTTTTAAATCAACACATTGCAATTAGCTATCGATACATCTCGATGAGCCCAGAAGGACCCGACTTCACTCCCACTCGATGGTGGCAGGCGGCTTGCTCGACACGTCGTAGGTGACGCGCGAGATGCCTTCGATCTCGTTGATGATGCGGTTGCTGACCTTTTCCAGCAGCTCGTAGGGCAGGTGCGCCCAGCGCGCGGTCATGAAGTCGATGGTTTCCACCGCACGCAGGGCCACGACCCAGGCGTAACGACGGCCATCACCGACCACACCAACCGACTTGACCGGCTGAAACACCACGAAGGCCTGGCTTGTCTTGTGGTACCAGTCGAAGTTGCGCAGCTCTTCGATGAAGATGTGGTCGGCGCGACGCAGGATGTCTGCGTACTCCTTCTTCACTTCGCCGAGGATGCGCACCCCCAGGCCCGGCCCCGGGAACGGGTGACGGTAGACCATGTCGTAGGGCAGGCCCAGCTCCAGACCGATGCGCCGCACTTCGTCCTTGAACAGCTCGCGCAGCGGCTCGACCAGCTTGAGGTTCATCTCCTCGGGCAGGCCGCCGACGTTGTGGTGGCTCTTGATCACGTGCGCCTTGCCAGTCTTGGCGCCAGCCGACTCGATCACGTCCGGGTAGATGGTGCCCTGGGCGAGGAACCTGATGTCGTCCAGCTTGCTGGCCTCGGCATCGAACACGTCGATGAAGGTGCGACCGATGATCTTGCGCTTCTTCTCCGGGTCGGCCTCGCCGGCCAGGTTGTCGAGGAACTGCGCCTCGGCGTTGGCGCGGATCACCTTGACCCCCATGTTCTCGGCGAACATGGCCATCACCTGCTCACCCTCGTGCAGGCGCAGCAAGCCGTTATCGACGAACACGCAAGTCAGCTGATCGCCGATGGCCTTGTGCAACAGCGCGGCAACCACCGAGGAATCGACCCCGCCAGACAGGCCGAGCAACACGTTGGCGCTGCCGACCTGGGCGCGCACCTGGGCGATGGCGTCATCGACGATATGCGATGGGGTCCACAGGGCCTCGCAGCCACTGATCTCCAGGACGAAGCGCGAGAGAATGCGGCCGCCCTGCTTGGTGTGGGTCACTTCCGGGTGGAACTGCACGCCGTAGTAGCCACGGCGGTCGTCCGACATCGCGGCGATCGGGCAGCTCGGGGTGCTGGCGAGGATATGGAAACCCTCCGGCAGCGCGGTGACCTTGTCGCCATGGCTCATCCACACGTCCAGACCGAATACGCCGTCGTCGTCGACATGATCTTCGATGCCTTGCAACAGGCGGCCCTTGCCGACCACATCGACGCGGGCATAGCCGAACTCGCGCATATCCGAGCCCTGCACCTTGCCGCCCAGCTGCTCGGCCATGGTCTGCATGCCGTAGCAGATGCCCAGCACCGGCACCCCGAGGTCGAACACCGCATGCGGGGCACGCGGGCTGTCGGCCTGGTGCACCGACTCGGGACCACCGGCGAGGATGATGCCGCGTGGGGCGAAGGCGCGGATGTCCTCGTCGCTCATGTCGAACGGGTGCAATTCGCAGTACACGCCGATCTCGCGCACGCGGCGGGCGATCAACTGGGTGTACTGGGAACCGAAATCAAGGATCAGGATGCGATGGGCGTGAATATCAGGGGCCATGGCCGTTTCTCTCAGCGGAATTCACAAATGACAAGGGGCTGCCCCGTTTTTCTCAACAGCAACAGCCCCGTGCACTCAACAATATTAAAAATCGCTGGATTCGCGTCGCGAGCGCAGTTCAGGCAAGGCG
>JBFKAF010000530.1:0-2846 GCA_041621735.1 Pseudomonas sp. | reverse complement strand
ACCGAGTCGGCGGTCTCGCCCATCTGCCGTAGCACTTCGGCGGCGTAGTAGTGGAAGAACTGGCCGGAGCGGTAGACTTCGCCCATGCCTTCGGCCAGGGTCTTGCCTTCTTCGCGGGCCAGCTGCTCGCCCAGTTCGGCTTTGCGTGCGATGAGTTCGTCACCGATTGCGGTTAGCACCTGATAGCGCTGTTCCAGGCCGCTGCGTTGCCACTCGGCCTGACCGGCGATGGCCGCGTCGAGGGCCTGCTCGATTTGCCCGGCGTCGGCCTGGGCGTAATCGCCCAGCACATCCTGGATGTTGGCGGGGCTGATATTACGGATAGTCGCGGAGCCCGTAAGCCACTCGCCATTGATGTAGTTAGCAAAGATATCGCCGGACATATGCACCTCCTCTCAAACTGTTAGCGAATGGTAGGCGCCGTTTTCGATAAACTAAAATCAGTTGTAAATATTGTTTGATAAGGAAAACTTACCGTGCTCCCCGACCTCAAGATCGTCCAGCTGCGGCACTTCGTCTGGGTGCACGAGCTGCAGGGCTTTCATGCCGCGGCGGAAAAGGCCCACCGCACCCAGCCGGCGATTTCCCTGTCGATCCGCGACCTGGAGGGCAAGCTCGGCCAGGCCCTGTTCGAGAAGCGCAACGCCCGCGCGGCCAGGCCGGAGCTGACCCCCTTCGGCGTGCAGTTCATGGCCTACGCCAAGGAGCTGATCGCCCACCACGACCGGGTGATCAACGACATGAGCCTGATCGCCCAGCACAAATCCGGGCATTTGCGCATCGCCTCGGTGCCGTCGATTGCCAGTCGCCTGCTGCCGGACATCCTCACGCGCTTTATCGGTGACGCCACCGACCTGCACGTCAGCCTGTTCGACGACAGCTCCGAGGTGGTGCTGGCGATGGTCGAGAACCAGCAGGTCGACTTCGGCATCGCCAGCCTGTGGGAGGCCGAGAGCGACATTCGCTTCATCCCGATCTGGGAGGACAGCATCGGCGTGGTCTGCCGCAGCGACCATCGCCTGGCCGCTGAAAGCGAGTTGAGCTGGCAGCAACTGCGCGGCGAACGACTGATCGGCAACGGCACCTCGCGCCTGCTGGCCGGCACCGAGGCCGAGGAGCTGGTGGCCGACGCGCAGTTCTATATGTCCAACATGATCTCCCTGCTGGCCATGCTCGAAGCCGGCATGGGCATCACCACCTTGCCGCGTTTCGCCTTTCCGCCGGAGCACAGCCAGCTGCGCTTCATTCCGCTGAGCGAGCCGCTGGTGACGCGCGACATCGGCATCGTCTGCCTGGCCAACCGCTCGCTGCCGGTGGCGGCCCAGGCGCTGTTCGAGTTCATCCTGCGCGACAACGAGCTGGACCCGGAGCAGGTCTGAATCTTGTTTAATCTGATTGAGATGGCGTTATAGATAAGTTTCCCTTATCGGCTGATAGGGCGATCTGAATTGCCTGGCGGCGGCCCTTGCACCACCATCGACGGCAGATAACAACAACCCGCGTATCCCGCTTGGCCCTCGACAGGCCGCAGTGCCGGGTACGCTTTGCGCCAGTCGAGGTCAAGCCCATGAGCACTCCTTCCCGCATCGATCCCGCCAAGCAGAGTTCCCAGGCGGTGCGTCTGCGTCCGGCTCATGTGGTCATGGACCTGGAGCGCCTCGGCAGCCTGCACCAGAGCCGCCTGAGCTTTATGCGCAGCCTGGTGCGCAAGATCATGCGCGAAGGCTGGCAGATCGAGGCGCGGCGTTTCGAGCTGGATGCCGAAGGTTACGGCACCGTCATCTACCGCGTGCAGACCAGCGGCGACCTGTTCAGCTTCGTGCTGTTTTCCCAGTACCTCGACCCGGACAAGCGCAACGACCGGGTGATCGCCAGCGAGTGGGACCTGACCATGGCGCTGTGCGAAGGCGAGGTGGATGACGATTACGTCGAGTACCTGCGCCTTAACGTGCCGTTGCAGGAAGCTGGCCGCCTGGATTCGCGGGTGATGGTGCTGTCGCGGGCCAACCGCAGCGTGCGCAATTTCGACAGTGTGGTGGCGGCCCTGAGCGCCGGCCAGCAGCCCGAGGTGGAGCAGATTGCCAGGGTCGGCTACCTCTATCGCACCACTGCGGTGTACGGCAGCGGCAAACTGGGCATGGCCGACTGGGAGAAGGTCAGCAGCAAGCACCCGGACTTCGCCCGACCCTTCGCCGCCGAGATGTTCAACTGCTTTATGCTGCGCAACTTCAGCCTGCAGCAGGCCGAGCACATCGCCCGCCAGCGCGCGCCGGATAGCGCGGTGCCGATGCAGCCGGCGCTCAAACGCTACTTCGGCATCGGGAACTCCACCGGGCTGGGCATGGCGCCCTACCTGATCAATCACCCGCAGCTGATCGGCCGCTGGATCGAGATGCGCGAGCTGGCCCTGGCACGGGTGCGCGGCCTCGGCCAGGTCACCACCGAGCGTCTGGCCCGCCTGCAAGTGTTGGTCGCGCGCGGCATCGCGCATATCCAGCAGACCGTCACCGAGGACGACTGGCAGACCGGTAACAACCGCCTGGTGCTGGAAGACTTCGCCGCGCTGCAGGACTGGCTCGCCAGCCACCCGCCGCAGAGCTGGGAGCAGTTATCGCAATGGGCCGAGCAGCGCCTTAGCCTGCAGGGTCAGGAGTTGCTCAACTGCATCCTCATGGAGCTTTACCCGGAGCTGGTCGACAGCCTGGAAGACAGTTTTTCCCTGGTCGAATCCCTCGAGCTGCAACCCGAGATGCCGGCGGCCGAGCTGCAAGCGCTGATCGAGCGGCACTACGCCTGGGCCCTGGCCATCGATTTCGCGGCCGACGGCGCCACCGAGACCTTCTGGT
>JBFKAF010000529.1:0-2856 GCA_041621735.1 Pseudomonas sp. | reverse complement strand
GCAAGAAAGCGTGATGCAGCGCATGTGGGACAGTGCCCACCTATCCGGTGGTAACGCTGCCTATGTGGAAGAGCTCTATGAGCTTTACCTGCACGATCCCAACGCTGTGCCAGAAGAGTGGCGCACCTACTTTCAGAAGTTGCCGACTGACGGCAGCGCCGCTACTGATGTATCGCACTCCACGGTTCGCGATCATTTCGTGTTGCTGGCTAAAAACCAGCGCCGCGCCCAACCGGTATCTGCCGGCAGCGTGAGCAGTGAGCACGAAAAGAGGCAGGTCGAAGTCCTGCGGATGATCCAGGCCTATCGCATGCGCGGCCACCAGGCTGCCCAGCTCGATCCGCTCGGCCTTTGGCAGCGTCCGGCTCCGGCCGATCTGTCGATCAACCACTACGGGTTGACCGACGCCGATCTGGATACCACGTTCCGCACCGGTGGCTTGTACATCGGCAAGGAAGAGGCGAGCCTGCGCGAAATTCATCAAGCGCTGCGGCAGACCTACTGTCACACCATCGGTGCTGAATTCACCCATATCGTCGATTCCGAGCAGCGCAGCTGGTTTCAGCAGCGTCTGGAAAGCGTTCGCGGTCGTCCGCAGTTCTCCGCGGAGGTGCAGGGTCACCTGCTCGAGCGCCTGACCGCTGCGGAAGGATTGGAAAAATACCTGGGCACCAAGTACCCGGGTACCAAGCGCTTCGGTCTCGAGGGTGGCGAGAGCCTGATTCCGCTACTCGATGAAGTGATCCAGCGTTCTGGCGCCTATGGCACCAAGGAAATCGTCATCGGCATGGCCCACCGCGGCCGTCTCAACGTACTGGTCAACACCTTCGGCAAGAACCCGCGCGACCTGTTCGACGAGTTCGAAGGCAAGAAGACCGAAGGCCTGTCTTCCGGCGACGTGAAGTACCACCAGGGTTTCTCGTCCAACGTGATGACCGCTGGCGGTGAAGTGCATCTGGCGCTGGCGTTCAACCCGTCGCACCTGGAAATCGTCTCTCCGGTGGTCGAGGGCTCCGTGCGTGCCCGTCAGGATCGTCGCAGCGATGTGGCAGGTGAAAAAGTCTTGCCGATTTCCATCCACGGCGATGCGGCGTTCGCCGGTCAGGGCGTGGTCATGGAAACCTTCCAGATGTCGCAGACCCGTGGTTACAAGACGGGCGGCACCATCCATATCGTGATCAACAACCAGGTTGGCTTCACCACCAGCCGTGCCGAGGACTCGCGTTCCACCGAGTACTGCACCGACGTGGCGAAGATGATCCAGGCGCCGATCTTCCATGTGAATGGCGATGATCCGGAAGCCGTGCTGTTTGTCACTCAGTTGGCCGTCGATTACCGCATGCAGTACAAGCGCGACGTGGTCATCGACCTGGTGTGCTACCGCCGCCGCGGTCACAACGAGGCCGACGAGCCGAGCGGCACTCAGCCGCTGATGTACCAGCAGATCAGCAAGCAGCGCACCACCCGTGAGCTGTATGCCGAAGCCTTGACCAACGCCGTCAGTCATTCCTTGGATGATGTGCAGTTCAAGATCGACGAATACCGTACCGCGTTGGACAACGGCCAGCATGTGGTCAAGAGCCTGGTCAAGGAGCCGAACAAGGAGCTGTTCGTCGACTGGCGTCCGTACCTGGGCCATGCCTGGACCGCGCGCCACGACACGCGCTTCGATCTCAAGACCCTGCAGGACCTGTCCAACAAGCTGATGGAAGTGCCTGAAGGCTTCGTCGTGCAGCGCCAGGTGTCGAAGATCCTCGAAGACCGCCAGAAGATGAGCGCCGGGGCGCTGCCGATCAACTGGGGCTACGCCGAAACCATGGCCTATGCCACCTTGTTGTTCGAAGGTCATCCGATTCGTATCACCGGCCAGGACGTCGGTCGTGGCACCTTCTCGCACCGCCATGCGGCGCTGCACAACCAGAAGGACGGCGCTACCTATCTGCCGTTGCAGAATCTGTATGAAGGGCAGCCACGTTTCGATTTGTACGACTCTTTCCTCTCGGAAGAAGCCGTGCTGGCCTTCGAGTACGGCTATGCCACCACCAAGCCCAACTCCCTGGTGATCTGGGAAGCCCAGTTTGGTGATTTCGCCAACGGTGCCCAGGTGGTGTTCGACCAGTTCATTTCCAGTGGCGAGCACAAGTGGGGCCGGCTCTGTGGCCTGACCATGCTGTTGCCGCATGGTTATGAAGGGCAGGGCCCTGAGCATTCCTCGGCCCGTCTGGAGCGTTACCTGCAGCTGTGCGCCGAGCACAACATGCAGGTCTGCGTGCCGACCACGCCGGCGCAGATCTACCACTTGTTGCGTCGCCAGGTGATTCGTCCACTGCGTAAACCCTTGGTGGTGTTGACGCCCAAATCGTTGTTGCGCCACAAGATGGCCACTTCGACCTTGGAAGACCTGGCCGAAGGTTCGTTCCAGACCGTGATTCCTGAGGTCGACGCTATCGACGCGAAGAAGGTTGATCGGCTGATTCTGTGCAGTGGCAAGGTCTACTACGACTTGCTGGAAAAGCGTCGCAACGAAGGCCGTGAAGACATCGCGATCGTGCGTATCGAGCAGCTCTATCCGTTCCCGGAAGATGATCTGACCGAAGTCTTGGCGACCTACAAGAGCCTCAAGCACATCGTCTGGTGTCAGGAAGAGCCAATGAACCAGGGCGCCTGGTACTGCAGCCAGCACCACATGCGTCGCGTCGCTACCGCGCACAAGAAGACTCTGTTCCTCGAGTACGCCGGTCGTGAAGCATCCGCAGCCCCCGCTTGTGGTTATGCATCGTTGCACGCCGAACAGCAGGCAAAACTGCTGCAAGACGCCTTTACTGTTTAACGCCTTCGCGCAAGAGGCGGCCTGAG
>JBFKAF010000528.1:0-2866 GCA_041621735.1 Pseudomonas sp. | reverse complement strand
GTACGACTTCCTGCAGAAGGCCCTGCTGACCTCGGCCATGGTTGGCATCATCTGCGGGGTGATCGGCTGCTTCATCATCCTGCGCGGCATGGCGCTGATGGGCGATGCGATCTCCCATGCGGTACTGCCCGGGGTGGCCGTGTCGTTCATGCTCGGCATCAACCTGATGATCGGTGCGGTGCTCTCCGGCCTGCTCACCGCCATCGCCATCGGCTACGTCAGCCAGCACAGCCGGATCAAGCATGACGTGTCGATCGGGGTGATGTTCACCGCCGCGTTCGCCCTGGGCATCATCCTCATCACCCTGCAGAAGAGCAGCACCGACCTCTATCACATCCTCTTCGGCAACGTGCTGGCGGTGCGCCCGGAGGAAATGTGGATCACCCTGATCATCGGCGCCCTGGTGCTGGCCTCGATCTACCTGTTCTACAAGGAACTGCTGCTCAGCACCTTCGACGCCACCATGGCCGCCGCCTACGGCCTGCCGGTCAAGCTGATCCACTACTTCCTGATGACCCTGCTGACCCTGGTTACCGTGGCCTCGCTGCAGACGGTCGGCATCGTCCTAGTGGTGGCCATGCTGATCACCCCGGCGGCTACCGCCTACCTGCTGACCAACCGTCTGTCGCTGATGATCTGCTGGGCCGCCGGCCTGGGCCTGGTCTCGGCCTTCAGCGGCATCTACCTGAGCTTCACCTACAACCTGGCCTCGGGTGCGACCATCGTCATGACCTCGACCCTGCTGTTCCTCACCGCGCTGTTTCTATCGCCCAGCCAGGGCCTGATCTGGCGCGGCCTGCAAGCCCGGCGTCGGCGCCAGCAGGCGCCCTGCGCCGCCGGCGCCATCAATGATCCCGACAACAACATGCTCAAGCATGAGGTGAACCCATGACCAGAACCCTTCTCCTCATTGCCTTCGGCCTGCTCGGCTCCTGGCTGGCGCCGGCCTGGGCCGATAGCGGCGCCAAGCTCAAGGTGGTCACCAGCTATTCGATCCTCTACGACATCGTGCGTAACGTCGGCGGCACGCGGGTGGAGATCCACAGCCTGGCGCCTGTGGGTTCCAATCCGCACGAATACGATCCGCTGCCGCTGGACGTACAGAAAACCAGCGATGCCGACCTGGTGTTCTACAACGGCCTCAACCTGGAGGCCGGCAACGCCTGGTTCGACAAGCTGCTGCGCACCGCCGGCAAGTCGGCCGAGGACGCCCCAGTGTTCCGCCTGAGTGCCGGGGTGGAGCCGCAGTACCTGAGTTCCAGCGGTCAGACCGGCGGCGAAGACCCCCATGCCTGGCTTGATGCGCGCAACGGTATGCAGTACGCGCGCAACGCCCAGGCCGCCCTGAGCCAGATCGACCCGGCGAATGCCGCGACCTATCAGGCCAACGCCACGGCCTATATCGAGCAGCTGCAACAGCTGCACAACAAGGCCCTGGCGGACTTCGCGCAGATCGCGGCCGAGCGCCGCTACCTGGTCACCAGCGAGGGGGCGTTCAAGTATTTCTGCGCCGCCTACGGCTTCGAGGCCGGCTATATCTGGGAGATCAACGCGGAAAACCAGGGCACGCCGCAGCAGGTCATCGCCCTGCTCGGGCAGCTCAAGCAGCGCCGGGTGCCGGCCCTGTTCGTCGAGACCAGCGTCGATCCGCGCAGCATGCAGATGGTCGCTCGCGAGAGCGGCATCGCCATCGCTGGCACTCTGTTCACTGACTCCCTGGGCCTACCCGGCACGCCCGGTGACAGCTATATCGGAATGCTGGCGGCGAACGTCGAGACCATCCTGGCCAGCCTGCGTTAGGCGGGCAGTGGATAGTCGTGAATTGCGCAACAGATAAGCACCCTCGCAGTTGTTCGGGGCCGCTAAAGCAGTGCTTAGACGGGCACCGCTACCCGCTGAATGTGTGCCTCGTGGCGCCTATTGATAACTGAGGGTCGTGCTTCGGGATGGGCACGGGATGATTTGGGCGACTCTAGGAGCCTGTCGGGCTAGCGCTGCCCCGCTACGGAGGGGCACGTCCGGCAGGCTCCTGGTTGCGCTGCCGGGGTAACCATAAAAAGCGTTTAAACCGTTCCGTATTGGGAGAGCCGCACTTATGTACGTCGCCGTCAAAGCCGCTTGGGCGCTATTGATGAGTATGGGGCTGCTCATGCTCGGCAATGGCTTGCAGGGCTCGCTCATCGGTCTGCGCGCCACTCTGGAGGGCTTCTCTACGCAGTTCGCCGGGCTGCTGATGTCCGCCTACTTCGTCGGTTTCCTGCTGGGCTCGACCCTGACCCCGAAGATCGTCTCCAAGGTCGGCCATGTGCGCGTGTTCGCGGCACTGGCTTCTCTGGCGTCGACCATGGTCTTGCTCCACTCGGTGTTTGTCGACCCGGCGCTCTGGTTCGTCATGCGGGTGATTACCGGCTTCTGCATGGCCGGCCTGTACATAGTCGCGGAAAGCTGGCTCAACGACCTCGCCACCAACCAGACGCGCGGCCAGCTGCTGTCGCTGTACATGGTCATCGTGATCGGCGGCATGGCCTGCGGTCAGTTGCTGCTCAACGTCGCCGACCCGGGCGGCTTCGAGCTGTTCATTCTGATTTCGGTGCTGTTGTCCTTCGCCCTGCTGCCGGTGCTGCTCAGCGATGCGCCGGCACCGAGCTTCGCCTCGGCGGCGCCGATGGGCCTGCGCCAGCTGTATCACAGCTCGCCGCTCGGGGTGATCGGCTGCATGGCCGTCGGCTTGTCCAATGGTGCGGTGGTGGGGATGGGGGTGATCTACGCGGAGCTGATCGGCTTTGCGCTCTCCGACTTCTCCATGTTCATGGGGCTGGTTCTGCTGGGCAGCGTGGTACTGCAATGGCCGATCGGCCATCTGTCC
>JBFKAF010000527.1:0-2870 GCA_041621735.1 Pseudomonas sp. | reverse complement strand
CCAGGCATTCGGTGCAGGCGATCAGAAACACGGCAAAACCCAGCCACTGCGGGTTGCTGCCGAGCCAGGCGGTCAAGCTGTCGAGCCATTGGCTCATCGGTGGGCATCCTGTGGGCCGAGTAGATGGTAGTCGCGTCCCTCGACTTGGCCGCGACGCAGCGGATTGCGCGTGCAGCAACGGGCGAAGGCCGCATCGACGAAGCGGTAGGGCAGTTGCTCGTCGCGTCCATGGGGAATACCCAAGCGCGTGGTTTGCACTATCTGCACCGGCCGCTCGCCGACATCCTCGACGAACAGCCGTTGCGGATCGAAGCGTTGCGCGTCCCAGTCCGCGACTTTCAGGCCGAGCGCTTTGCACAGCAGGGTCTGCCCGGCGCAGAGCTTTGCCAGGGCGCGTGGCTGGCCTTGGCTGTCCGGGTTGTTGGCCTGCATTTGCGCCAGGCTGGCGGCGTCGGAGTGCGGGTCGAGCCAGGGATGGGCAGACTTGATCAGCACCGCGTTACCTGGGCCCTGCGCGCTGAAGTTCAGCGAGTCGTTGCCGCGCGCGTAGTACATATAGATGTGCCCGCCGTCGAGAAACAAGGCCTTGCGTTTCTCGGTGTAGCCGAGCGAGGCGTGGCTGCCTTTTTCATCCAGATAATAGGCTTCGGTCTCGATGATCCGCGCCGCCAGCCAGCGTTCGCCGTGGCGGTGGCGAATCACCTTGCCGAGCAGTTCGCGAGCGACCTGGCGTGCATCTCGGTCGAAGAAACTGTCCGCCAGGGGGCGGGCCTGTGGCCAGGGCAGGCTAGGGCTGGGAGCGTGTGGCATGGGCGGTCACGGGGTGTCGGCAGGGCATGGGCTGGGCGCGATCATAGCAAACTGCAACGGGCTGCCTTGCGCCACCTGGAGCCTGGCGGGTGAGCAGGTCGCTCTGGTCGTCAGCGGCCGGTACTGCGGAGTCCAGTCCAGGCTGCTGGCAGGCGGCCTGCAGACCATCTGCCGGGCACCGCTGTGCGCGAGGCGGCGGCGCGGCTATAATCAGCCGCTTTCCTTACTGCCAGGCCCCTGAGACCATGACAGAGTCCGTGCTCGACTACATGACCCGCCTGGGTCGCGCGGCCCGCGAAGCCTCGCGGGTGGTCGCCCGTGCCAGCAGCGCACAGAAGAATCGCGCCCTGCAGGCCGCCGCCGAGGCTCTGGATGCCGCGCGCGGCGAATTGACCGAAGCCAACGAGAAAGACCTCGCCGCCGGCCGTGCCAATGGCCTGGAACCGGCGCTGCTCGACCGCCTGGCGCTGACCCCGGCGCGTATCGACGGGATGATCGAAGGCCTGCGCCAGGTCGCCGGCTTGCCCGATCCGGTCGGCGCGATCCGCGACATGAGCTACCGCCCGTCCGGTATCCAGGTCGGCAAGATGCGCGTGCCGCTGGGAGTGATCGGGATCATTTACGAGTCGCGGCCCAATGTGACCATCGACGCCGCCAGCCTGTGTTTGAAGTCCGGTAACGCGACCATCCTGCGCGGCGGTTCCGAGGCCATTCATTCCAACCGCGCCATCGCCGCCTGTATCCAGCGCGGCCTGGCTGCCGCCGATCTGCCGGCCGCCGTGGTGCAGGTGGTGGAGACCACCGACCGTGCCGCCGTCGGCGCACTGATTTCGATGC
Organism: Pseudomonas sp.; assembly: GCA_041621735.1. Classification (GTDB taxonomy): domain Bacteria; phylum Pseudomonadota; class Gammaproteobacteria; order Pseudomonadales; family Pseudomonadaceae; genus Aquipseudomonas. Next base: position 1,223 of record JBFKAF010000527.1, on the reverse strand, counting down.
CCGAGTTCGTCGACGTGATAGTGCCGCGCGGCGGCAAGAGCCTGATCGAGCGCATCAGTCGTGACGCGCGGGTGCCGGTGATCAAGCACCTGGATGGCATCTGCCACGTCTATGTCGACGCTCAGGCCGAGCTGGCCAAGGCGCAACAGATCGCCTTCAACGCCAAGACCTACCGCTATGGCATCTGCGGGGCGATGGAGACCCTGCTGGTCGATCAGGCGGTGGCTGCCGCGTTTCTGCCGAGCATGGCGCAGCAGTTCGCCGAGAAGGGCGTCGAACTGCGCGGTTGTGCGCGTACCCAGGCGCTGATTCAGGTGCTGCCGGCCAGCGAAGAGGATTGGCACACCGAATACCTGGCACCGATCCTGTCGATTCGCGTGGTCGACGGCCTGGAACAGGCCATCGAGCACATCAATCACTATGGCTCGCACCACACCGATGCCATCGTCACCGAGCATCAGGGCCATGCCCGGCGCTTTCTCGCCGAGGTCGACTCCAGCTCGGTGATGCTCAACACCCCGACCTGCTTTGCCGATGGCTTCGAGTATGGCCTCGGCGCGGAGATCGGCATCTCCACCGACAAGCTGCATGCGCGGGGCCCGGTCGGCCTGGAAGGTTTGACCTGTGAGAAATATGTGGTGATCGGCGACGGTCAACTGCGCGGGCAGAATGCCTAAACGCATAGGGGTGTTTGGCGGTACTTTCGATCCGCTGCATATCGGTCACCTGCGCAGCGCCCTGGAAGTGGCGGAGTTCATGGCACTCGATGAATTGCGTCTGATTCCCAGTGCGCGCCCGCCTCATCGCAGTGCGCCGCAGGTGTCGGCCAGCGACCGTTTGGCCATGGTCGAACTGGCCGTGGCCGGTTTGCCGCCGCTGTGCGTGGATGATCGCGAGCTGCAGCGCGACAAGCCGTCGTACAGCATCGACACCCTGGAGTCGTTGCGCGCCGAACTGGGCGCCGACGACCAGCTGTTTTTATTGCTGGGCTGGGATGCCTTTTGCGGGCTGCCCAGCTGGCATCGTTGGACCGAGCTGCTGGAGCACTGTCACATCCTGGTGCTGCAGCGGCCGGATGCCGACAGCGATGCCCCGGAAGCCCTGCGCAACCTGCTGGCAGCGCGCAGTGTCAATGATCCGCTGAGCCTGGGTGGGCCCGGCGGGCAGATTTCTTTTGTCTGGCAGACCCCGCTCGCGGTGTCCGCCACGCAGATCCGCGCGCT
>JBFKAF010000526.1:0-2875 GCA_041621735.1 Pseudomonas sp. | reverse complement strand
ATCCCCTTCGAGGCGATTCCGCTGGATGAGCAGTTGCAGATTCGCGTCGAGGATTACTCCCGGCCGAATGGCGGCATCATTTTTCCCAACCCCAATGCGCCGACCGGTTGCCTGCTGGCGCTTGAGGCCATCGAGCGTCTGTTGCAGGCCAATCCCGAGACTGTGGTGTTGGTCGATGAGGCCTATATCGACTTCGGCGGCGAGACGGCGATCAGCCTGGTGGATCAATACCCGAACCTGCTGGTGACCCAGACCCTGTCCAAATCGCGCTCTCTGGCCGGCCTGCGGGTCGGTCTGGCGGTCGGGCATGCCGACCTGATCGAGGCGTTGGAGCGGATCAAGAACAGTTTCAACTCCTATCCGCTGGATCGCCTGGCCATCGTCGGCGCGGCGGCGGCGTTCGAGGATCGCGCGTATTTCACCGCGACCTGTCAGGCGGTGATCGACAGCCGTGAGGCGGTGGTGGCCGGGCTGCAGCAGCTGGGCTTCGAGGTGCTGCCTTCGGCCGCCAACTTCGTCTTTGCCCGCCATGCGCAGCACGATGCGGCGCAGCTGGCGGCGCGGTTGCGCGAGCAGGGGGTGATCGTGCGCCACTTCAAGCAGGAGCGGATCGCGCAGTTTCTACGCATCACCATCGGCTCGCCGGAGCAGAATCAGGCGTTGCTGGACGCTCTGCAGGGGCTGTAGGGAGGATTCTGGAGCGAAGCGAACAATCCGCCGGAGCATGGTTGGGCCGGCGCAGTTGATGCAGGACTTCCCGGATTGAATCCGGCTATACAAGAGCTGGCATCGCGTAAGCGGTGCCAGCTTTTTATCGCCTGTTTACTCGTGGTGCGCCTCGCCGAGGAAGGTCAGGGACGTGAACAGGCCACGGGTTTCGATATCCGGGTTGTTGGCCACCGGCAGGTTGGCTTCGGCGGCGATGATATTCAGCCCTTCGTTGCGCACCACGATCTGGGCACGGCCTGCAGCGTCGGTTTTAGCGCTGACCTGGTGAGGGGCGCTGCGGTAGTCGCCGATCAGCTCGATGCCCGCGGCGGGCTTGCCGTCGACCAGCACGCGCACTGGCAGCAGCTTGCCCACACCGACTTCGAGCGGGTCGGCTTCCGGAACTATGACCATCTTCAGCTGATCGAGCGCCGGCAGCGTGGCACCTTCGTTGTAGATCGCCAGGCTGTATTTGAAGGTATGCAAGGATTGGGTCGAGGTGGGCACTTTGCTGCGCCCTTCGTTGATCCACTGCTTGTCCGGGGTCAGCGACCAGGGGCCGTTATCCAGCGCCACTGCAACCAGGGCCGGCGGAGTCAGTGGCTCCAGGCGGGCATGGTCGTCCAAGCGCTTGAGCGTGACCGGGATCATCTTGCCGCGGCTGTCGTAGGCCCAGGCGCCGCTGATCTTCTCGGCCTTGAAGGCATTGTCCTCGGCACCATGGCCGTAGATGGTTTCGATATTGCCGCGCCGTTGTTCGGTCCACAGGCCGTGGGCGTCTACCTGGCCGATAAACAGGGCAGCGGCGAGTAACGGGAAGATGTGTTTCATGAAAGATCCTTGGGGCTGGGGAAAGTTGTTAGAGATCGACGGTCAGGTTGATGCTCAGGTTGCGCGGCTCGCCGGGCATGACCCAGAGATTGCTGTAGGAGCGTTCGTAATACTTCTCGTCGAACAGGTTGTTGAGATGGGCGCCTACTTTGACCCGTGGGCTTATGGGGTAATGGGCGAGCAGGTCGACGGTGTGATAGGCCGGTAAGCTGAAGTCGCTGCCTACCTGGCCCGAACGGTCGCCGACATAGGTGGCGGCCGCGCCGATGTCGGCGCCGCGCAGCCATCCTTTCTGGAGCTCATAGACGCCAAGCAGGCTGCCGCTTTGCCGGGCAACGCCGAGCAAGCGACTGCCGGCGGGCAGTGTGTCGTCGCCCTTGGTGACCTCGGCATCGATGAAGGCGAAGGCGCCGATCAGCCTTAGGGCATCCGTCAGCTGGCCACTGACCTGCAGGTCGAAACCCTGGCTGCGCGCTTCCCCGGCGGCGGTCTGAAAGCCGGGATCGAGCGGGTCGGCAGTCAGGACGTTTTCCTTGGTCAGATGGAAGGCGGCGATGGTGGTGCTGAGGCGGTCATCCAACAGATCCAGTTTCACGCCGGCCTCATAGCCGATACCTTGTTCCGGGTCGAAGGGGCGGTCGCTACTATCCAGGCCGTTATTCGGTTTGAACGAGGTGGAGACGTTGGCGAACAGGCCGACACTCGGCGTCAGCTGATAGAGCAGGCCGGCACGCTGGGTCGGGGCATCGTGCTGCTGGCTGCTGCGCACGCCTTTGGCCTTATTGTCGATATTTTGGTCAAAGCGCTCGAAACGCATCCCGAGTACGCCGCGCAGGCGCTCGCTGAAGACGATCTGGTCCTGCAGGTTGAGCGCATGGCTTTGCACCTGCTCGTGAGCATCGCTGCCCGAGCGCGCACCGGTGGGGCGCGGCCGGCCATAGACCGGGTCGTAGATATCGATCTTGCTGCGCGGCTTGATCTCGGTGACCCGCTCGTTCTTGCGGTAGTTCTCGTACTCGCTGCCGATCAGCAGTTGATGCTGCAGGCCGGCGAACTGCAGTTCGCCGCGCAATTCCAGCTGGGTGATGCTGTCGTGCCACGTGGTTTCGCGCTCGCGAAAGCGCCGCGTCAGGGTGCGGCCGTCGCCCGCCAGGGCCTGGTTTTCCGAGGCATCGCCGGCCAGCTCGCCTTCCTTGAAATGGCTGGCCAGACGCAGTTGCCAGGTGTCGTTGAGGGCATGTTCGAGGCTGACCTGGAGAAGGTTGTTGTCGTTCTCGATATCGCCGTCGCTCGGCTCGCCGAGGAAGGTCGAGCGTGACACGCTGCCCAGTCGGTT
>JBFKAF010000525.1:0-2892 GCA_041621735.1 Pseudomonas sp. | reverse complement strand
CGGTATTAAAATGCCACCCTCTTCGTCTAGGACTGACTGGCGCAATGTCCAATCAACGGCAACATCCACGTACGCCGATGAAATGTCGGATCAAGATCTGTCATCCGAGCTTCGGCGAGCTGTTGGCTCTGACCACTAACCTGTCCGACGGCGGCGTCTATGCCCGGCACCCAGACCTGACAGCCCTGCCCCTGGGCGCCATCGTCACGGGGCAGGTGCAGGACTTGCCGATCGAGGCGCCGGTGCTGCGCATGGAAGTGATGCGCGTGGATGCCGAAGGTGTCGGCCTGCGCTTTGTCGAGGCCTGAGGGTTTCAGCTCGACGGGGTTTGCCGCTGCAGGCGCTTGATAAAGACCGTCATCTCCTTCTCGGCCTGTTTGTCGCCGTGGCCCTGGGCTGCGGCGATCCCCTGCTGCCAAGCCTGCTCGGCGGCGCGGCTATCGCCCTGCTCCATATGCGTCTTGCCCAGTAACTTCCAGGCCGCCGAATACTTGGGGTCGAATTCGACGCAGCGCTGCAAGTGCTCGGCCGCACGGGCGAACTCAGCGGCATCCAGATAGCCTTTGCCCAGGCCGAAACGCAGCAGGGCGTTGTCCATGCCCTTGGCCAGCAGCTTTTCCAGGGATTCAGTGCTCATCGCGGGCCTCTTGCGTGGAGTGATTTGGCACAGCAGCCCAGGCCGCCGTGCCGGCGATCAGAAGAAGGTCAGGCCGACCTGGAACAGGCGCTCGGCGTCGCGGATGTATTTCTTGTCGACCAGGAACAGGATGACATGGTCGCCGGTCTGGATCACCGTGTCGTCATGCGCGATCAGCACCTCTTCGTCGCGAATGATCGCGCCGATGGTGGTGCCCGGCGGCAGGTCGATGTCCTCGATGGCGCGGCCGACCACCTTGCTCGACTTGGCATCGCCATGCGCGATGGCTTCGATGGCCTCGGCAGCCCCGCGGCGCAGCGAGTGCACGCTGACGATATCGCCCCGGCGCACGTGGGTCAGCAGGGTGCCGATGGTGGCCAGCTGCGGGCTGATGGCGATGTCGATCTCGCCGCCCTGCACCAGGTCGACGTAGGCCGGGTTGTTGATGATGGTCATCACCTTGCGCGCGCCGAGACGCTTGGCCAGCAGCGAGGACATGATGTTGGCCTCGTCGTCGTTGGTCAGGGCCAGGAAGATGTCGGCGTCGTTGATGTTCTCTTCCACCAGCAGGTCGCGATCCGAGGCGCTGCCCTGCAGCACGATGGTGCTCTCCAGGTTCTCCGAGAGGTAGCGACAACGCGCCGGATTCATCTCGATGATCTTCACCTGATAGCGGCTCTCGATGGCCTCGGCCAGACGCTCGCCGATGTGTCCGCCGCCGGCGATCACCACCTTCTTGTAGCTGTCTTCGAGACGGCGCATCTCGCTCATGACCGCACGGATATGCGCCTTGGCGGCGATGAAGAACACCTCGTCGTCGGCCTCGATCACCGTGTCGCCATGGGGGATGATCGGTCGATTACGGCGGAAGATCGCCGCCACCCGGGTGTCGACGTTGGGCATGTGCTCGCGCAACTGACGCAATTGCTGGCCGACCAGCGGGCCGCCGTAGTAGGCCTTGACCGCGACCAGCTGGGCCTTGCCTTCGGCGAAGTCGATCACCTGCAGGGCGCCGGGGTACTCGATCAGGCGCTTGATGTAGTTGGTCACCACCTGTTCCGGGCTGATCAGCACGTCGACCGGAATCGAGTCGTTATTGAACAGACCTGAGCGGGTCAGGTAGGCCGGCTCGCGCACCCGGGCAATCTTGGTCGGGGTGTGGAACAGGCTGTAGCCGACCTGGCAGGCGATCATGTTGATCTCGTCGCTGTTGGTCACCGCGATGATCATGTCGGCGTCGTCGGCCCCGGCCTGGCGCAGCACCGTGGGGAACGAGCCACGGCCCTGTACGGTGCGGATATCCAGGCGATCGCTGAGGTCGCGCAGGCGGTCGCCGTCGGTGTCCACCACGGTGATGTCGTTGGCCTCGCTGGCCAGGTGTTCCGCCAGGGTGCCACCGACTTGGCCGGCGCCGAGAATGATGATCTTCATCCGCTCTGTTCCTCAGCCGCGGTCGGCGGCGATTTTGATCAGCTTGGCATAATAAAAACCGTCGTGACCGCCAGGCTGCGCGAGCAGTTGGCGACCGTGCGGCTGTTTCAGGCCGAAGGGCCCGGCAATATCCAGTTCGCGCGCGCCCGAGGTGCGGCCGAGAAAGGCCTTGATGACCTCGGTATTTTCCGTCGGCAGGGTCGAGCAGGTGGCATAGAGCAGGATGCCGCCGGCTGCCAGCGTCGGCCATAACGCGTCCAGCAACTCGCCCTGCAACTGGGCCAGGGCGGCAATGTCATCGGCCTGACGGGTCAGCTTGATGTCGGGGTGGCGGCGAATCACCCCGGTGGCGGAACAGGGCGCGTCGAGCAGGATGCGCTGGAAGGCTTGGCCGTCCCACCACTCATCGACCGCGCGGGCATCGGCGGCGATCAGCTCGGCGTTGAGGCTCAGGCGCTGGAGATTTTCGCGCACGCGGAGCAGGCGTTTCTCCTCCAGGTCGACCGCCACCACGGCGGCCAATTGTGGCTCGGCTTCGAGCAGGTGGCAGGTCTTGCCGCCTGGGGCGCAGCAGGCGTCCAGCACCCGTTGGGCGGGCGCCAGCTCCAGCAGCTCGGCGGCCAATTGCGCGGCTTCATCCTGCACGCTGACCCGGCCTTCGGCGATGCCCGGCAGGCCGGTGACATCGCAGGCCTGCTCCAGACGAATACCGTCTGGGCTGAAAGTGCAGGGCTCGGCTTGGTAGTCGGCGGCGCGCAGCTCGGCCAGGTAGGCGTCGCGGCTGCCGTGGCGACGGTTGACCCGCAGAATCAGTGGCGGATGGG
>JBFKAF010000524.1:0-2894 GCA_041621735.1 Pseudomonas sp. | reverse complement strand
CAAGGGCGTCAACGTGATCGAGCAGAACCTCGACAAGGGCCTGAGCAACTTCGCCACCCACAGCTTCGACGTGGTGGTGATGACCCAGGCCCTGCAGGCGGTGCACTATCCCGACCGGATTCTTCGCGAGATGCTGCGCGTCGGCAAGACCTGCATCATCACCTTCCCCAACTTCGGCCACTGGCGCTGCCGCTGGTACCTGGCGAGCAAGGGCCGCATGCCGGTTTCCGACTTCCTGCCCTACACCTGGTACAACACGCCGAACATCCACTTCTGTACCTTCGAGGACTTCGAGCGCCTGTGCCTGGATCAGGAGGCCAGCGTGCTGCAACGTCTGGCGGTGGATCGCGATCATCGCCACGGTTGGGCCAGCCGGATTTGGCCTAATCTGTTAGGTGAGATAGGTATCTACCGGGTCAGCGGATCCGCAGCCATGGATGCGCAGGCCGCCAACTGAGCGACCTGCCCGTTCAGGCCCATATTCTAGGAGAACCACCATGCGCCGCATCGCCTTACTGTTTATCGCCCTGTGCCTGAGCCTGCCGGCGCTTGCCGAACGCAAGATGAGCTTCGGCGACCTGGACGTGCACTACATCGCCTTCAACTCCGGTTTCCTCCAGCCGGACATCGCCGCCGCCACCGGGCTGGTGCGCAGCAAGAGCCTCGGCGTGGTCAACATCGCCGTGCTCAAGGCCGGTCAACCGAGCGACGCCAGCGTCAGCGGCGCGGTGAAGAACCTGCTCGGGCAGAACTATCCACTGAACTTCAAGCAGGTCAAAGAAGGCGAGGCCATCTACTACCTGGCGCAGTTCCCCTTCGAGGACCGCGAGGTGCTGCGCTTCACCATCAACGTCAAAGCCAACGGTGATGTTGCCCGCAGCTTCGACTTCAACCAGGAATTTTTCCCCGACGAATGAAGCCGCTCAGCCAACTCGTACTCGCCAGCCATAACGCCGGCAAACTCAAGGAACTCCAGGCCATGCTCGGCGACGCCGTACAGGTGCGCTCGGTCGCCGAGTTCAGCAGCGTCGAGCCGCAAGAGACCGGCCTCAGCTTCGTCGAAAACGCCATCCTCAAGGCGCGCCACGCCGCCCGCGTATCCGGCCTGCCGGCGCTGGCCGACGACTCCGGCCTGGCGGTGGACTTTCTCGGCGGCGCGCCGGGCATCTACTCGGCGCGCTATGCCGACGGTCAGGGCGATGCGGCGAACAACGCCAAGCTGCTCGAGGTGCTGCAAGAGGTGCCCGATGAGCAGCGCGGCGCCCAGTTCGTCTGCGCCCTGGCCTTGCTGCAGCACGCCGACGACCCGTTGCCGATACTCTGCGAAGGCCTCTGGCACGGGCGCATCCTGCATGCCGCGCGAGGCGAGCAGGGCTTCGGCTACGACCCGCTGTTCTGGGTCGAGGAGCGCCAGTGCTCCAGCGCCGAACTGGCGCCCGCCGAGAAAAACCAGCTGAGCCACCGCGCCCGCGCCATGGCCCAGCTCAAGCAACGCCTGGGGCTGGCATGACACTGTTTACGGACGGAAGCTTTCAACTTCCTCCCCTCTCGCTGTATATCCACATCCCCTGGTGCGTGAAGAAGTGCCCCTACTGCGACTTCAACTCTCACGCCGCCGGGCCTGAACTGCCGGAAGCGGCCTACGTCGACGCCCTGCTCGCCGATCTCGATGAAGATCTGCCACAGGTGCATGGCCGCCAACTGACCTCGATCTTCTTCGGCGGCGGCACCCCCAGCCTGTTTTCCGCCGAGGCCCTGGGCCGCATCCTCGCCGGTGTCGAACAGCGCGTGCCGTTCGCGCCCGACATCGAGATCACCCTGGAGGCCAATCCCGGCACCTTCGAGCAGGCCAAGTTCGCCGCCTACCGCGCGCTCGGCATCAATCGCCTGTCGATCGGCGTGCAGAGCTTCCAGGCCGACAAGCTCAAGGCCCTCGGGCGTATCCACGACGGTGACGAGGCGATCCGCGCCGCCGACATGGCGCGCGCCGCCGGCTTCGACAACTTCAACCTGGACCTGATGCACGGCCTGCCCGACCAGTCGCTCGACGACGCCCTCGGCGACCTGCGCATCGCCATCGCCCAGCAGCCGACGCACCTGTCCTGGTACCAGCTGACCCTGGAGCCGAACACGGTGTTCTGGAACCAGCCGCCGAGCCTGCCGGAAGACGACATCCTCTGGGATATCCAGGAAGCCGGCCAGGCGCTGCTGGCCGAGCACGGCTACGCGCAGTACGAGGTGTCCGCCTACGCCCAGCCCGGCAAGGCGGCGCGACACAACCTCAACTACTGGAGCTTCGGCGACTTCCTCGGCATAGGTGCCGGCGCCCACGCCAAGCTGAGCAGCCCGGACGGCACGATCAAACGCAGCTGGAAAACCCGCCTGCCCAAGGACTACCTGGACGCCAGCAAACGCTTCAGCGCCGGCGAGCGGCTACTCGGACCGGACGAACTGCCCTTCGAATTTCTGATGAACGTGCTGCGCCTCACGGACGGCAGCGCCAGCGAGTTGTTCACTCAGCGTACCGGCTTGCCGCTGAACCAGCTGGCCGCCGCCCGCGCCGAGGCCGAGCAGCGCGGCCTGCTGCACAGCGACCCGACGCGCCTGACGGCGACCCGCGAAGGCCAGTTGTTTCTCAATGATCTGCTGCAACATTTCCTGCCCTGAGCGGCAGCCATGCGCCCCTTGCGCTAAGGACTTCACTTGGACCTGTTACTCGACCTGATCGCTACCCTGTCACGCTGGAGCCGCAGCCACCTGTACGACATTTCCCTAGCCATCATGGCCACCCTGCTGGTGCTGTTCGGCCCCGGCATCAACGCCTGGGTGCAACGCAGCATCGGCGGCCTCAACTTCTTCCTGCGCACCCTGCTGTTCGTGCTGCTCTGCGCGGT
>JBFKAF010000523.1:0-2899 GCA_041621735.1 Pseudomonas sp. | reverse complement strand
TTCTCCAACTTCCTCAATCACCTGAGTCTCGACCGGATCGAAGCCGACTACGCCAACATCCTCTGAAAGCTGCTGCGCTCGACCATACGGCGTTGAAGATGAGGCCGGAAATGCTCATTTACACCAGTAAACTCCGCTTTCCGGCCTCATCTTCGCCTAGCCTGATCTTCGCTCGCGACGCTTTCAGGCGCAGTGCCTAACCCTTAAGCGGGAGCCGTAGCCCGATGAAATCCGGGACGCTGCCCGACTTGCCAGGAGACTGACTGCAATGCCCAGCCACGAACTCGACTACGAAATTCTCGGCACTTCGGCGCAAAGCGTGGAGGTCATTCTCGATCCCGGCGAGACGGTGATCGCCGAAGCCGGGGTGATGAACTACATGACCGAGGGGGTGCGCTTCGATACGCGCATGGGCGACGGCTCGGCCACCGGCGTGCTGGGCAAGCTGTGGGGCGCCGGCAAGCGCATGTTGACCGGTGAGTCGCTGTTCATGACGCACTTCTCCAATGCCGGTAACGTGCCGGCGCGGGTGGCTTTCGCCGCGCCTTACCCGGGTACCGTGGTGCCGATCCAGCTGGCACAACTGGGTGGCAAACTGCTCTGCCAGAAGGATGCCTTTCTCTGCGCCGCCTACGGCACGGCGATCGGCATCAGTTTCAACAAGCGCCTGGGGGCCGGTTTCTTCGGCGGTGAAGGCTTCATCCTGCAAAAGCTCGAAGGCGATGGCCTGGCCTTCGTGCACGCCGGTGGCACGGTGATCCGCAAGGAATTGAACAACGAGACGCTGCGCCTGGATACCGGTTGCCTGGTGGCGTTCAGTGCCGGTCTGGACTACGACATCCAGTTGGCCGGCGGCTTGAAAAGCATGCTGTTTGGCGGTGAAGGCATTTTTCTGGCGACACTCAAGGGCAGCGGTACTGTGTGGATTCAGAGCCTGCCATTCTCGCGCCTGGCCGAGCGCGTCTATGAGGCCACCTTCAAGGCCCGTGAGGAAGTCCGCGCAGGCGGTAAATGAGCGGTTGCCGAGTGAGCCGGGGTGGATGTGCATCGGACTGAAGCGACTTCGTGAGTATTGCGCGGTTGATCCAGCTCAGTAACAACACCTCCTAGACCCTTTCCAATCGCCGGTACTTGTATCAAGCTGCGCCGCCGCGTGGTTTCGACGGCCTGCACTATTTGCTTTAAGTGTCCAATTTCGAGAGTTCTGTATGAGCGAGCGTAACGCAATCCCATTGATCCTTACCGGTATCGGCAGCATCTGCGCGACCGTGGCGGTACTCACTTACTACGGTTATGTGCATTTCGCCCAACCGCAGGATGCCTTGCTGTTGGCCGATTTCACCATGCTCAAGACAGTTCCCGGCGAGGACTACAAGGTCTCGTTGAAGCCGGCCAGCCAAGTGGCGCAGTGCGTCGATGGCGTGCTGGTGCTGTTCGATCTTGAGCAGAAGGGGTTGACCGGCGTGCTGGTGGACAACAAAAAACAGGCCGTACGCTGCATGGGGGAGCAAACTCCCGGCGCAGCGCAGTGAAGGTTGTCGGTATTTGCCGGCGCCCGTCAGAGGTTGTGGAAATATCGAGCGCCGTCGCGAGGCCGCCTCCAGGCGTTCGCGGCAAGGCGCTTTTCACGTAGCGCAACACCGTAGCGGGCGTTTGGAAGCGGTCGCAGTAGGCGAGAGTTTTTTCACAGCCTCTCAGTGTTCGGCACTCTCCTGTTGCAGGCTGAGCTCACGCAGGTACTTGCGTGACAAGGCGAGGAAGCGTGGCGTCGGACCAATGTCTTCATACAAGGGGTCGCCCTGTTCATCGGTCGCCACTACCTGGCTGCCTTTGACGTAGGGCAGGCTGGCTTCCATTTCTTCCAGTGCCGCGCCGATCAGCTCGCCGAGCAATTCTTCGGTGTGGTGCTTGGGGTACATCTCCGTCAGGGCCGCCAAACGCGCCGCGGCTTCCAGATCGAGGTGGATCTGGTAGGTGCTACGGGTCAGACGACCCTTGGAGTTCTGTTCCCAATGGTGGACAAGCTCACGAATCTTCATAACTACCTCGTCCTTCGCCTATGCGTAGTAGGCGCTTGTGCTATTCCGTTTGCTCGGTCCGGTTTTTTTGCTTGAAGCCGAACCCTGCTTTAAGCCTAGACTGCTTTGCGGCGCGCAGAGGCTCTGCGTCGTGCCCTTGTAAGAACTTGCCGCGCTGGGCACTCTTGGCTTTCAGGTATCAGCGGAGGATCGGTCATGGCGGAAATCGACGCGCGTTTGCGCGAGGACGTGCATCAGCTCGGCGAGCTGTTGGGCAACACCATCAATGCGCAGTATGGCGCGGCTTTTCTCGGCAAGATCGAACGCATCCGCAAGGGCGCAAAAACCGCTCGGCGTGGCTCGGCTGCCGGTGCCGAGCAGCTCAGCGCCGCCCTCGATCAATTGAATGACGACGAATTGCTGCCGGTGGCGCGCGCCTTCAACCAGTTTCTCAATCTGGCCAATATCGCCGAGCAATACCATCGTATCCGTCGCCGTGGCGCCGACGAACCTGAGCCCTTCGAGTCGCGCGTGCTGCCCGAACTGTTGCAGCGCCTGTTGGCCAAGGGGCACGGTGCCGATGCCCTGGCGCGCCAGCTCGCTCGACTGGACATCGAACTGGTGTTGACCGCCCACCCGACCGAAGTGGCGCGGCGTACCCTGATCCAGAAGTACGACGCCATCGCCGCGCAACTGGCGGCGCAAGATCATAGCGATTTGTCCGGCGCCGAGCGCGAGCAGGTCGCCGCACGCTTGCAGCGGTTGATTGCCGAGGCCTGGCATACCGAGGAAATCCGCCGCAGCCGGCCGAGCCCGGTGGATGAAGCCAAGTGGGGCTTCTCGGTGATCGAGCATTCGCTGTGGCAGGCGGTGCCGAACTT
>JBFKAF010000522.1:0-2908 GCA_041621735.1 Pseudomonas sp. | reverse complement strand
GTGGGTAACGCCTGTTCGGCAAAGCGCAGGTAACGCTCGACCTCCGGGCTGGCGTTCAGGGCATTCCAGAACACCGGCAACAGCTGCGCGCGCTTGGCGCTCGCCAGGCTGCTGAGCGTGGCGTGTAGGCCGGGTTCTGCAGCGCTCTGCAGGTGGACCAGGCAGGCGTCGATGGCGCGCAGCAGGTCGCCTTCATAGGCCAGGCGGCTGCTCGGCAGCAGCTGTTTGCCGAGGCTGCTGTTACGCAGACTGATCTGTTGTTGCAGGTCAGGGCAGCGGCGTACATCGACCAGCAACTCGAGCAGGCCGATGCGTATCTCGGGAATTTCCATAACGCGCTCACGCCGTGGCGGCAGGCGGTAGCGCAGCAGTTGGCTGCGGTCGAAGTCAGCGGCCTCGCTGCTTTCGGCGGCGTTGCTCAGGCGCTGCAGGTAATCCGCTTGCAAGGCCAGGCCGTCGTCGGCCGGGCGACACGCGGCCAGGAACAGAATAAAAAGCAGGGTGAGAGGCTTGACGCTCATGGCGTCAGTTTAGCCGCCCGAATCCGCCGCCGAGCGCTGCTGGACAGGCGAATACCGAGCATGATCGCCGCGCAGGTCAGGCCCACCACCAGGCCTTGCCAGAGTCCGCGCGGGCCGCTGGGTTCGCCGAACCAGTCGGACAGGCCGAGGCTATAGCCGACCGGCAGACCAATGCCCCAGTAGGCGAACAGGGTCAGCAGCATGGTCACCCGCGTGTCTTGATAGCCGCGCAGCGCGCCGGCAGCGGTGACCTGCACCGCGTCGGAGAGCTGAAACAGCGCCGAATAGACGATCAGCGAGGCGGCCATGGCGATCACCGCCGGATCGGGGCTGTAAATCTGCGCGATCTGTTCGCGCAGCAGCAGGATCAGGCTGGCGGACAGACAGGCGTAGCCCAGTGCGGTGGCCATGCTCACCGCCGCGGCGAAGCGCGCGCCGCGTGGGTCGCCGCGGCCCAAGGCCTGGCCGACCCGCACGGTGGCCGCCATGCCCAGGGAGTAGGGGATCATGAACACCATCGAGCTGAAGTTCAGGGCGATCTGGTGGCCGGCCACCACGGTGGCGCCGAGACCGCCGATCAGCAGGGCGATCACCGCGAAGATGCTCGACTCGGCGAATACCGCGATGCCCATCGGCAGGCCGATATTCAGCAAGCGCTTGATCACTGGCCACTGCGGTCGCTCGAAGCGGGCGAACAGCCGACTCGGCTGGTAATAGGGCGCCCACTTCACCCACCAGAGCATGCCCAGCAGCATGAAGCCCATCACCAGCGCCGTGGCCCAGCCACAGCCGACGCCGCCCATGGCCGGCAGGCCGAATTTGCCGTAGATGAACACGTAGTTGGCCGGAATGTTCAGCAGCAGGCCCAGCAGGCCCAGCACCATGCTCGGCCGGGTATGGCCGAGGCCGTCGCTGTAACAGCGCAGCACGTGATACAGCGCCACCGCCGGAAAGCCGCAGGCCACCGCGCGCAGATAGCCCATGGTGGGCGTGATCAGGCTCGGCTCGATCTCCATTAGCCGCAGGATGAACTCGGCGTTCCACAGCATGATCGCCGCGCCGCAACCGACCGCCAGCGCCAGCCACAGTGCCTGGCGGACCAGAGGGCCGATGGTCGCTTGCTCGCCGGCACCGAAGCGTTGGGCGACTTTTGGCGTGGTGGCCAGGAGGATGCCTGTCATCAACAGAAAAACCGGCACCCAGATCGAGTTACCCAGCGCCACTGCCGCCAGGTCGCTCGGGCTGACCTGGCCGGCCATCACCGTATCGACGAAGCCCATGGCGGTATGCGCCAGCTGGGCAATGATGATCGGCGTGGCGAGCAGCAGCAGATTACGCAGCTCGGAGCGCGCGCGCCGCAGGCGGGATTCGGCAGGCATTGAGGACATCCAGTCGTGCTTGGGAAAACCGTGCAGTCTACGCCTTGACACACTGGTCAGGAAAGCGCGGCGTGGCCGCTGGTCTAGGGCTGTTCAAGGGCGACTGCGGTGGCAAGCTGGCTTAGAATGGCGGTCTGACTTGCGGAGCCTTGCCATGCGAATCGTCGCGGACGAAAACATCCCCTTGCTTGATGAGTTTTTCAGCGGTTTCGGTGAAATTTGCCGTTTGCCCGGTCGCGCCATCGACCGCGCGGCAGTGGCCGACGCACAGTTACTGCTGGTGCGTTCGGTGACCCGGGTCGATCAGGCGCTGCTCGAAGGCAGTGCCGTGCGCTTCGTCGGGACCTGCACGATAGGCACCGATCATCTCGATCTCGATTATTTGCAGCAGGCCGACATCGGCTGGGCCAATGCGCCGGGCTGCAATGCCCGCGGGGTGGTCGATTACGTACTCGGCAGCCTGCTGGTGCTGGCCGAGCAGCAGGGCGTCTCGCTGCCTGAACGTACCTATGGGGTGATCGGCGCCGGCCAGGTCGGGGGGCGCCTGGTCGAGGTGCTGCGTGAGCTGGGTTGGCGTGTGCTGGTCTGTGATCCGCCGCGCCAGGCCGAAGAAGGTGGCGATTTCGTCAGTCTGGAGCAGCTGCTCGCCGAGTGCGATGTGCTCAGCCTGCATACGCCACTCGAGCGGGACGCCGAGCACGCGACCCATCATTTGTTCGATGCCGCGCGTCTGGCCCAGCTCAAGCCCGGCACTTGGCTGATCAATGCCAGCCGCGGCGCGGTGGTGGATAACAGGGCGCTGCGCGACCTGCTCGAACGGCGCGCCGATCTGCAGGTGGTGCTGGACGTCTGGGAAGGCGAACCACAGGTGGATGTCGACTTGGCCAGGTTGTGTCGCATCGCCACGCCGCATATTGCCGGCTACAGCCTGGACGGCAAGCTGCGTGGCACGGCGCAGGTCTATCAGGCGGCTTGCCAGCGCCTGAGCGTGACGCCGACGCTCGGCCT
>JBFKAF010000521.1:0-2913 GCA_041621735.1 Pseudomonas sp. | reverse complement strand
GTGCTGGCAGTCGATGACGATATCGACTTTCAACGTGCCACTGCCTTTGCCCTGAATGGCTTGGATGTGCTCGGCGGGCGTATCGAATTGCATCAGGCCTTCAGTTATCGCGAGGCCTGGATGTTGCTGGCCAAGCAGCATGACTTCGCGTTGATTCTGCTCGACGTCGTGATGGAAACCGATGATGCCGGTCTGCAACTGGTCAAGGCCCTGCGTGAGGTCATCGGCAATACCGAGACGCGAGTGGTGGTGTTGGCTGGCGTGCCAGGCATGGCGCCGGTGCAGGAGGTCATGCGCGACCATGACATCAACGATTATTGGATCAAGAGCGAGTTAACCGCCGAGCGTTTGCTCACGGTGCTGACGGTGAGTGTGCGCGGCTATGCCCAGCTGAAAACCGTGGCGCGGGCACGACGGGGCCTGCAGATGATCGTGGAGTCGAGCAATGCACTGTTCAGCTCGAAAGATACCCGCGAACTGTCGGCAAAAATTCTCTCGGAAATTGCCTCGTTGCTGGGCCTGCAAGCTGACGGGATTGTCTGTGTGCGGGCCGAGGGCGGTAATTCCGGCATGAGTCCTGCCGCGCGGATCGTCAGTGCCAGTGGCCGCTTTGTTCATAGCATCGACGGCAGTCTCGACGACTTGGATGATTTCGAGGTCTCGAGCGCTCTGCAACGCTGCCTGCAGGAGCAGCGAACGTTGATGTTGAGCAGTTGTATGGTGTTGTTCTTTCCACGTTTTCAAGCCGGGGCCGATTACGCGTGCTATGTCGCGACCGGGCGGCGCTTGGACGACACCGAGCTGGAGTTGCTCAAGGTGTTCAGTGCCAGCATCAGTCGAGGTTTGTACAACGTTTCGCTGTTCAGTCGCCTGGAGGAGATGGCCTATCAGGACGATCTGCTGAAAATTCCCAATCGCAATGCCTTGAGCCGCATGCTCGATTTGCACTTGAGAAGCGCAAGCAAGGCGCAGCAGGTGCTGGTGCTGATCGATATAGATGACTTTTCCGGCGCCAACACGGCATTCGGCACCGGCTATGGTGATTTCATCCTCGGCCTGGTGGCCAAACGATTACGCGAGGTGTTTGAGACCTCCGTGCTGGTAGCCCGGATAAAAGATGATCTGTTCGCGGTTATCGGCCCGGAAGCGCAAGTGCGAGCCGAGGACATCGTGGCATTGTTCCGCCACAGCAACCGACCTTATGAACTAGGGCAGGTGCACAGCCTGAGCAGTGCGACACTACGCCTGGCTGACTTTACCGGTAATGCCAACCAGGCGTTAAGCGCTGCCCGTCTGACGCTCAAAGAGGCCAAGCAGAGCGGGCATAATCAGCATGCGTTCTATGCTCCGCAGTTGCAGAGCGCTCATGCCGATGCCTACCGTACTCTGCTCGCGTTGCGTGATGCCGCCGATGTCGGGCACATCAGCATCGAGCTGCAGCCACAGATTAACCTGCTCAGTCGGCAGGTCATCGGGGTCGAAGCCTTGGCCCGCTGGCGGCGTAAGGATGGGGCAATGGTGCCACCGGCTCAGTTCATCCCCCTGGCCGAGACGACTGGCTATATCTTGCCGTTGGGTGATCTGCTGTTGCGCCTGTCGATGGCTGCGGCCAGCCAGCTGGCCGCAGCCGGCTACCCGCAGCTGCGGGTAGCGGTCAATGTCTCCGCTCTGCAGCTGTTGCAGTCGGATTTCGTCAAGCGCTTCAGTTGTCTGTTGGCTGCGGCAGGCGTGGCGCCGACGCAGATGGAAGTAGAAATTACCGAGTCGGTGGCGATGAGCTCGTTCGAGACCGTGTGCGGGCAGCTGAGTGCGCTACGCGCAATGGGCGTCACCATCGCCATCGACGATTTTGGCACTGGGTTCTCCTCCCTTAGCTATCTGCGTTGCCTGCCAGCCGACCGCTTGAAGATCGACCGCAGCTTCATCATGGAAATCGGTGAGGTGCCGAGCCAGCAATTGATCGCCGACGCGGTGATCAAGATCGCCTCCCGAGTCGGTATGCAGGTGATTGCGGAGGGTGTGGAAACTCCAGAGCAGGCGGGCTGGATACTCGATCAGGGTTGTCATGAGGCGCAGGGCTTCCTCTTCGCTCGACCCATGCCGACTACGGCCTTGCTCGACTGGCTAGGCTGCTGGTCAGAAACCGGATGTGATGTCCCTATCGGGTGTGCATAGATCAGCGGTGTTGCTGCGCAGCTTGGCGATCATATTCTTGCTTTGGACTGTGCTGATCCTGCTGCTCAGTGTTTTGTTCTGCGAGCGATTGTTGGACGGTAGGTTGGCGCCATTGTTGCGGGATCAGCAAGCCAGCGTTACCGAGGGGCTCGACGTGCTCAATCGCCGCTTATCGAGTGTGCGCGGGAATTTGTTGTTCCTAACCCGGCAACCGCTACTGGCGCGGATGCTCAAGCACGGTAGTGAGGCGCAGCACCTGCAGTCAGCTGGATTGTGTAGCAAATTCTCGGCCAGTCCCCCTGACTAGGATCAGATCCGCTGGCTGGACGAGCGGGTGCGGGTGGCTGCTAATCAATTCCGCTATTGGGTAAACTTCCCGAGTTAATTCGATCCTTCGATTGCTATGGGGTTTTTACCGTCATGAACTGCCGTCCTGGTTGTGGTGCCTGTTGTATCGCGCCTTCGATCAGCTCCCCGATCCCTGGTATGCCGTTGGGTAAATTGGCGGGCGAGCGTTGCGTGCAATTATCCGCTGAGAATCATTGTGTTCTGTTCGGCAAGCCAGAGCGCCCGGCTGTTTGCTCGGCTTTTTCAGCCGAACCGGATGCCTGCGGTACGAGCCGCGAGGAGGCGATCCAATTGCTGAGTTGGCTGGAGCAAAGTACCGCGTTGGCGTGCTGAACTTCTGCGCTGCTGAGCGTGCATCCAGGCTCTAAGAGTCTGGCCGGGGCAGCGGTC
>JBFKAF010000520.1:0-2927 GCA_041621735.1 Pseudomonas sp. | reverse complement strand
TGTCGATGGCGAAGGTAGCGGCGATACGGTCGAGCAGCTCGGACTCGGTGACCCGGTTGGCCGGGGTGCTGGAGCCGTGGGCGTGGATGAAGCTGCGCTGGCGCACCGCGTCGCTGCCGAGCAGGTTCACCGCGCTGGCCACGGCCTTGGCCATGGTCAGGTAGTTGCCCGGGCCGGGGGCGGAGATGGATTTCTTGAAGCCGTCGGCATTGATGAACACGTCCGGCACCGCGCCGTGGATATCGGCACCGAGCTCCAGGGCCAGTTCGTCGTCCATCAGCACCACGAACTGGCAGGCTTCGGCCAGGGTGAAGCCGCAGTTGTCGCCGAACGGGCGGCTGGCGCGGCGCCAATTCACCTCGCCTTGGGCGACCTGCTCCTTGCCCTCGATCTGGCGCAGGCCGTCCTCGGTGGCCAGCGCGCCCATGGCGCCGTAACCCTCGATGCATTCCTGGTTGATCGGTGCTTCGCTGCTGCCGACTATGACCACCCGCGCCTTGCCGGCGGCGATCTGTTCGATGCCTTTTTGCAGGTTGTAGAGGAAGGTCGCGCAGGCGCCGGTGATGCTGCCGGTGGTGCCGACGCTGCCGAGCACGTAGGCGTTGATGAAGTCCGCCGGCATGGAGTTGAGGCCCAGGGCCAGCTGCTTGGCGGTGACCCGGCCGCCCTTGAGGCGCGATTGCATCATGCCGCCGAAACCGTTTTCGTCGAGCTGGCTCATGATGCAACTGGCGAACACGGCTATTTCATCCGGCGCCACGCGGTCGACGATGGCCTGCCAGGGCAGGCCGGTGGAGCGCAGGGCGTCGGTCACCCCGACAATCGCCATGCTCAGGCCGCGCGGGTGAAAGCGCGAATTGTAGTGCTCGCTTGGTTCGAAACCGCTTGGCAGTTGGCCGGCGGATTTCACCGGCAGGGCGCGGTAGCTGTCGACCTTGAACTCGCAGTTGTCGTGCAGGGTGACTCGCACCTCGGTGGCGTTCAGCGGCTCCACCGACCAGTTGGCCGGCAGTGGTTCGGGCAGCTGTTTGCGATTGCTGGTGAAACTCAGCGGGCGGCCTTCTGCGCCGGCGACGCTGATGCTCTTGTGCCAGTGGGCGGCGTCGACGTCCAGGTGCTGCTTCTCGATGCGCCGTACCAGGGTCGAGGCGAGAATCTGTTCGGCGAAACGGCTGTCGATCTCGGCCAGGCTGAGCACGCTGCCGTCTTCGCTCTGGTAGGCGCCGTCGACCACCCGCAGCAGCTTGAGCATCACCGCCAGGCCGGCGAGGGTTTCCTGGCGCGCCTGGGTGCTCATCGATTCGATCACGGTACGGCGGAAGCCGTGGTGAAAGGAGCTGCGTCCGGCTGCGTTATAACCACCAAAACCAACGATTACGGGTAAGCGAGACATCACGCGGGAAACTCCTTCAAATTAGTACGCCAGGACAAGCTCAGATGCTGCTGTGCAGGCTTGTCACGCAGCGCTGCGCCCCTCTAGTGCGGGAAAAGGCCGCGGGGCGAGCGCCGGCTCGACTGTTCGGATGCCTATGCTGACGTGGTTTGTGACCTGTAAGTCACTGCTGCGACCAAGGTAGCACTTCGTAAAGACCTTGTGTCTGTTAGGGTTTCTCGGGATCAAGGTTCGGCTGGAGAACAACAATGCACAGCGTTAACCCTTACGAATACGGCATGCCGCGCGACGCGGCCAACTTTCAGGCACTCAGCCCGCTGAGTTTTCTCGAGCGCGCGGCGAGTGTCTACCCGCAACGCCCGGCGCTGATCAACGGCGCCTTGCGGCAGAGCTGGGGCGAGACCTACAGCCGCTGTGTGCGCCTGGCCTCGGCCCTGGCCCAGCGCGGCATCGGCCTGGGTGACACGGTGGCGGTGATCGCGCCGAACGGTCCGGCCTTGTTCGAGGCGCACTTCGGCGTGCCGATGTGCGGCGCGGTGCTGAATGCCATCAATACCCGTCTGGATGCCGAAACCATCGCCTTTATCCTGCAGCATGGCGAGGCCAAGGTACTGCTGGTCGACAAGGAGTTCGGCGAGCTGGTGCAGCGCGCCAGCAGCCACCTGCCCAAGCCGCCGTTGATCATCGGCATCGACGACCCCGAGTACGCGCAGGGCCAGTTGCTCGGTGAGTTCGACTACGAGGCGCTGCTGGCCGAAGGCGATGCGGACTACGCCTGGCAGATGCCGGCCGATGAGTGGCAGGCCATCGCCCTGAACTACACCTCCGGCACTACCGGAAACCCCAAGGGGGTGGTCTACCACCACCGTGGCGCGCACCTGAACGCGCTGTCCAATGCCATGTGCTGGGACATGGGCCGCTTTCCCGTGTACCTGTGGACGCTGCCGATGTTCCACTGCAACGGCTGGTGCTTCCCCTGGGCGCTGGCGGCCTATGTCGGCACCAGCGTGTGCCTGCGCCAGGTGCGCGCCGAGGCGATCTACCCCTTGATCGCCGCGCATGGCGTCGATCACTTCTGCGGCGCGCCGATCGTGTTGAACATGCTGGCCAACGCCGCCGCTGAGTTGCAGGCGCTGAAGACCCGGCCGGTCAAGGTGCTGACCGCCGGCGCGGCGCCACCGGCGGCGGTGATCGAGGCCATGGAAGCCCTGGAATTCCGCGTCACCCACGTCTACGGCCTGACCGAAACCTACGGCCCCAGCGTGGCCTGCGAGTGGAAGGCCGAGTGGGACGAGGAAACGCCCGAGCAGCGGGCTCGCCTGAAATCCCGTCAGGGCGTGCGCGCGCCCCTGCTCGACGGCCTGATGGTGGCCGACCCGGATACCCTGCAACTGGTGCCCAAGGATGGCCAGACCATCGGCGAGATCATGATGCGCGGCAACGTGGTGATGAAGGGCTACCTGAAGAACCCAGCGGCCACCGCCGAGGCCTTCGCCGGCGGCTGGTTTCATTCCGGCGACCTCGCGGTGTGGCA
>JBFKAF010000519.1:0-2928 GCA_041621735.1 Pseudomonas sp. | reverse complement strand
ATGAAACGCTCCATCAGGTAGCGTTCCGGCGGGCGGATGTCGGCCTCGAACACCTCGACCCCGGCTTGGCGCAAGCGTTTTTCCAGGTTGATCAACTGGCGGTGCTGGCGGCAATACAGCCCGAGCACGGGGCGGTGCTGGAAGTCGCAGAGTTCCAGTTGGCGCAGCTCGACCTCGCGCTCGCCACGCAGCAGGGCTTCGGCCTGTGCGCGCTGCACCGCTGGAATAAAGGCCACCGAGGGCTGATAGGGCAGGCGGATATGCCGGGGACCGGCATCGGTCGCCAGCCAGAATTCGACCTGCGTGCCGGCGGGGGTATCGCGCCAATGCCGGGTCAGGACGAAACCCTGCTGTAAATCCACCGCTGTTTCCTCAAGAACCTGTTTCACCGGGTGATTCTACTGCCCAGCGGCGGGGAGGGCGCGGCCCGGCCATAAACATTCGCAAGTGGCCAGGAAGCCAAGGTCTATTTATTGCTCGACCCCGCTTCGTCACGACCGTCTGTTGGCGACCCTTTGCAGTCGTTTAGCTGCTATTTTCACATCCACCGATAATGGCCGTTGGCGAGGCCACGCCGGCGCGTCGTTCATGGGCGCCCGACGGGCTTCGTTGCAACCATTGTGACCGCTTGATTTTAGAGGGGGCGCAGCATGGACCGATTCACCGGCGGTTGCCTTTGCGGCAACGTCCGCATTGTCGCGTCGGGACGCCCGTACCGGGTCGGCCTTTGTCACTGTCTCGACTGCCGCAAGCATCATGGGGCGCTTTTTCACGCATCCGCAGTGTTCCCTGAGGATGCGGTGAGCATCGATGGCGAAACACGCGACTACGCCGGGCGATTTTTCTGTCCGCGCTGCGGCTCGTCGATTTTCGCCCGCAGCGCGGACGAAATCGAAGTGAACCTGGGTTCCCTGGATGCCCCTGACCAACTGCTGCCAACCTACGAAAGCTGGATCGTCCGTCGCGAGGCCTGGTTGCCGCCGTTCCCGCTCACCAGACGCTACGAGCGCGACCGTGACGCCACGGGTCGCTTTGAGGAGTAGGTGATACGAGCAAAGGGGCCGAGTGATCTGTTTTTGATCACTCGGCCCCTTTGCTTCCAATGCCGGCTTCGGCTGATACAGACGGAGCAACCCCGAAAGCGCTCCTCACGGCGTTATGACAGGTCGGCGACCTCCCGCTCGATCATGCGCTTGATGTGCGCCTCGTTGTCGACGATGGTTTCACTGTCCTGGTGCAGCGACTTGATCAGCCCCACCATCATGGCCAGCAATACGAAGGTAAAGGGTAGGGCGCCAGCGATCGACGCCGCCTGCAGCGACTTCATGGCCTGGTCGCCGCCGAGCACCAGCAGGATCAGCGTTACCGAGCCCAGTACCGAGCCCCAGATGATGCGCTGCTGCACCGGCGGGCGGCGGCCGAATGCCAGCAGGCGGCCCAGCACCAGGGTGCCGGAATCGGCGGAGGTGACGAAGAAGATGACCACCACTGCCAGTGCTGCGGCCTTGGCGATTGTCGCGACGATGCCGGGCGTCAGCACGTCGAAGATGTTGTAGAAGGCGCCGGCATAGTCCCAGTTGTTGACGGCGGCAGCATAGATGCTCATGTCGGCGCCGTAGATCGCCTCGTGGATGCCCGCGGAGCCGAGTATGCCGAACCAGAGCAGGGCGACGATGGACGGGATGAACATTACGCCGAGCATGAACTCGCGAATGGTGCGGCCACGGGAGATGCGCGCGATGAACATGCCGACGAAGCCGGCCCAGGCCATCCACCAGCCCCAGTAGAAAACGGTCCAGCCACCCTGCCAAACGCGTTCTTCGGGGCTGCGTGCGGTCCAGAGCGTCATGGATACGGCATCGGAGAGGTAATCCCCCATGGCGGTGACCGTACTGGCGATCAGGTAGTTGGTGTTACTGGCCAGCAGGAAGTAGCCCAGGATCACCAGGCAGATCCAGGAGTTCAACGTCGACAGCTGCTTGATGCCCTTGGCCACGCCGCTGGTCGCCGAGGCGGTGGCGACAATGGTGATGAGGACAATCGAAACGATGGTGACGGTCTGGGATTTTCCTTCCAGGAAGCCCAGAGAAATCAGGCCGGAGCTGATCTGTTCGACGCCGAGTCCGAGCGTCGTGGAGATGCCGAAGATGGTGCCGAATACGGTCAGGATATCGACGGTATGACCGATGGGGCCGTAGATCTTGTTGCCGATCAGCGGATAGAGCGCCGAGCGCATCGACAGCGGCAGTCCCTTGCGGAAGGCGAAGTACGCCAGCGATACGCCGACGATGCCGTACATGGCCCAGGCGATGGTGCCCCAGTGGAAAATGGTCAGCTTGATGCCGCCGGCAGCAGCTTCGGCGACGAGGTCGCTGGGCACTGGAAAGCCTGCGTCGCCGGGCAGCAGGCCTTGCTCCAGTGCGATCCTTTTGGCGTCGAAGAAGGCCGCAACCGCTGACTTTACCTCATGGCTGAGGAAGGGGTTGCCGCCGCTCCAGTCGCTGGCGAAGTGGATCATCGGTTCGGACACCCCGAAAAACAGCAGGGCGGCGCCGGTGCCGCAGCCGAACAGCATCGAAAACCAGGCGAAGTTGCTGAATTCGGGGCGGTCGTCGTCTCTTCCGAGACGGATTCTACCGACTCGTGAAAAGGTCACGTACATGCAGACCAGGAAAGCCAGAAACATCATGACCACGTAGTACCAGCCCAGGGTGCTTTCGATCCAGGTTTTGATTCCGAGAAACTGTTCGTTGGCTGTTTTGCCGAGCAAGATCGTATAAAGCATGAAGAATACGATCATGCTAATGGCGGTTATGCCAAGTGTCGGATTCAATCCTTTTAATATGCCTCTCTGCTCGATAAGAGCATCTATGTGTTCGTTGGGGAGCATGTGCTTTCCTCGTCAGAATGTGCTGGATGAGTCTTTGT
>JBFKAF010000518.1:0-2929 GCA_041621735.1 Pseudomonas sp. | reverse complement strand
GTCGCCGTGAATCGAGGCGAATAGCACGTCGCTGCGGTCGTAGAAGATCGACTGGGTGCCGTTGCCGTGGTGGTAGTCGACGTCGAGAATCGCCACCTTGGCCCGGCCCTGATCGAGGAAGGCCTGGGCGGCAATGGCCGCGTTGTTCAGGTAGCAGTAACCGCCCATCACGTCGCTGGCGGCGTGGTGGCCCGGCGGCCGGCACAGGGCGAAGGCGCTGTGGGCGCCAGCGGCGATTGCCGCCTGGGCGCTGAGTGCGACTTGCGCGGCGCTGTAGGCGGCCTGCCAGGTGCCGGCGGTAATCGGCGCTCCGGCGTCGAAGCTGTAGTAGCCGAGCTGGCCGTGCAGGCTTTCCGGCAACTGCTGGCGCAGGGTGCGCGCCGGCCAGGTGTAGGGCAGCAGGTCGCCCTGACCGGCCTGCTCCTGCCAGCGCGCCCAGGCGCCCTCGAAGAACGCCAGATAGGCCGCCGAGTGGATGCGTTGCAGCGGCGCGCGACCGAAATCCTTGGGTGCGCGCACTTCGCCGAGCTGGCGGTCTTTCACCCGTTGGAGGATGTGGTCGGCGCGTTGCGGCTTCTCGAAGCAGGGCACCAGTTGCCCGTTCATCAGCTCGCAGCTGCCGTGGTGCAGGTGATGGTCGTCGCTGTAGTAAGTCAGCATATGTGGGCGGCTCCCGGGTTTGTTGTTGTGGGAGTCATTGTTCGCCGGGTCGGCCGACTGGGGAACGCTGGCAACGGCCAATAGGGGATCGAAGTGGCCAAACTTCATGGCCGCAGCCAGCCGTGATGAAGAACGTAGGTTGGATTAGCGAAGCGTAATCCGACAAGCCGAAGCCCCCGGATTACGCCTGCGGCTAATCCAGGCTACGCACGGAAACGGCTCGGCGCCACGCCGCTCCAGCGCTGGAAGGCATGGCGGAAGCTGGCGCTCTCGCTGAAGCCCAGCGCCTCGGCGATCCGGCAGATCGGCCAATCCTCCTGGCCGAGCAGGGTCTTCGCGCGTTCGAAGCGCAGCTCGTCGAGCAGCTCCTGATAGTGGGTGCCGAGTTCCTGCAGGTGCCGGCGCAGGGTGCGCGGCGAACAGTGCATTTGCTGCGCCAGCGCTTCCAGCCCCGGCGGCTCGGCCAGGTGACTGCTCAGCTCCTCGCGCACCCGTTGCAGCCAGGCCTGGCGGGTGCTGAACTCGCCATTCAGCTTGCGGCAGCGTTCGAGCATATCCAGGTGGGTGACCGGGTCGGCCAGCGGCAGGCGTCGTTGCAGCCAGGCGGCGGGAAAGGCGAAGGCATTGCGCGCGGCGCCAAACTGCAGCGGGCAGGCGAAGCTGGTCGTGTAGTGTTCGGCATAGGCCGGCCGGGCATGGCGGAACTGCGCGGCGCCGAGCGGCAGCGGCTGGCCGAGCAGGTCATCGCAGATCAGCTTGAGCGAGGCCAGGCACATCTCCACATTGAACTGCTCCAGCGCCGACGTATGCCGGTACTCGGCGGCGCCGACCCAGGCCAGCTCGCCTTCGACCTGTAAGTCCAGCTTGAAGTAGGTGCCGAGCAGGGCCGGGTACTGCAACAGCAACTGCCAGGCGTCACCAAAGGTGGCACTCGACAGCGCGGCGTAACCGAGCAGGCCGTAGGCCGACACATGCATGCGCCGGCCCAGCTGCAGACCGAGGTCGGCGCGCAGGCTCAGGGCATTGGCGCACACCTGCAATTCCTGAGTGCGGGTGATGCGCTGATCGCCGCTGGCCAGGTCGCTGGCCCGGATGCCACTGCCGGCCAGCAAGGCCTCGGCCGACTCCGGCCGCTCGGCGAACAGCTCGAGAATCATCGAGACCACATGCAAGGTGGTCAGGTGGGCATGCAACATCGACGGCATCCGCTGGATTCGGGCCTTGAACAGAGCAAGAAGCATACCGCGAGCCTGGCTGGATTGGCTGCAACCGGCTTTATCTGTAGCTCCAGGGAAAGCTGACGGCTGCTGCGGACCGCCGTCTGGTGGGGAGGCAGCCATTCTCGGCGGCGACCGAACCTGCTGGTTGCGCCCCCTCGGGCGCCTTACTTTTCTTTGCTCGTGCAAAGAAAAGTAAGCAAAAGAAACACGCCCCGACATACGGGTCTCGCTACGCGAGACTTCCCTCGCGTCGGCACCGCTCCGGGGGCCGTCACGAAGGAGCGTCCCTGCCCCATCGTGACTCGCTCGGCGTCCTGCGCAGCGCCTCTGCTCGGCCTCCTGACGGGGACCGGTCCGCGCCTGAGACACCGATGTTGCTCTGGAGGGCAGCAGCGGCTGCGCTGGCTTGAATCTGACATTCGGCTCTAGGTTATCGCTGAGCAGTCCGAGCGCCGACTCGATCATTGAGCATACGCAGGAGTCGATGCCGGGACTCGGGGCCCCTCAGGAGGCTGAGTGCAATCGGCGTGGAAGGGGTTGAGCGGCATGGATGCCGCGAGAGCTGCGATGGGCCAGGGATGGCCCTTCGCAGCGTGCCCCTGGAACGGCGATGGAGCGAGGGAACCCTGGCGCAGCCAGGGCCGGATGTGGGGTGTGCTTTCTTCTTGGTTACTTCTTCTTTGCACAGGCAAAGAAGAAGTAACTCGCCCAAGGGGGCGAAATCCGAGAGTGCGGGCAACGCAGGGAAGCGGCAGAGCGCAGGCTAGGAAATTGGGTGGTTAAGCAAAAATAAATCTATTCCCTTTCTCGAAGGAAAACCGTGGTCTGTCCCCTATTGTTCTTTATTTGGCCAAGTCCGTTTACCAGGTTGTTATGCATGCTCGAAATCACGGCATGACTCGAGCTTAAAAGTTTTTACAAGATGCTCTTTTAATTCCCGTGCTTCGGGGGATATTTTTTCTGTCATGAGTTCAACTCGAATTGGTAGGAATGCACCATTTCTACCAATTAGCTCAGTTTGGCAATGTTTGTAGTGACCCCAGTTAACT
>JBFKAF010000517.1:0-2937 GCA_041621735.1 Pseudomonas sp. | reverse complement strand
TCATCCCGATCATGCCTTGGGCAACCAGGCCTTCGCCGATGTGCCGATCGCCGCTCTGGCCGGCACCAGCGCCTTATTGGCCGAGCAGGGCGATGCCATGGCGGAGAACATGTACCGCCTGGTCGGCGACTGGATGCGCGGTACCGAGGTGGTGTTGCCGAGCGAAATCCTCGCCCCTGGTGTGCTGCAAGTGGGCGAGCGGCGGCTGCGCCTGCTGGCGTTGAGCGGCCATACCGGCGCCGACCTGGCGGTTCTCGATGAGCGCAGCGGCGTGTTGTTCGCCGGCGACCTGGTGTTCTATCAGCGCGCCCTGACCACCCCCGGCACGCCCGGACTGGAGACCTGGCTGGGCGACCTCGCGCAACTGCAGGCGTTGCCCTGGAAGCTGATCGTTCCCGGCCACGGCCCGTTGGCGAGCGATGCCGCGCCCTTCGCGCAGATGCGCGACTACCTTGGCTGGCTGGACCAGTTGCTGCGCACCGGTGCCGAGCGCGGCGCGGAAATGAACGAGCTGATTCGCGCGCCGATCCCCGCGCGCTTCGCCGGGGTGAGCCTGTCGCGTTACGAGCTGATCCGCAGCGTCAGCCACCTGTATCCGCGCTACGAGCAGGCGCGCATGGTGCGTGTGGACAAGAACGCGGCGGCTGACTGATCCGGGCGGCGAACAAGGGTTCCGGGGCGGCGCTTGGCGCGGTGGACCCTATGGGCCGGCTTGCGATAGCCATCACTGGGTTCAGCGCCGGCCGGCAGCTTGTGGCGGCGGACGGCGTTGCCGGCTGTCATAGCGCCGTGGCATGACGCATCTCACTGCAGCGTCAGGTCCTCGTCGCGCTCCTGCTGCCAGTCGTCCAGGCTGGGTGCGGCCTGGTCGCCGGCCATGCGCTGGATGATCTCGAAGTAGTGTTGCTTGTACGGGTCGCTCATCACCTCGTCGCGCGGCCGTACGCGCACGGCATAGATGCTCTGCACGTTCTGGTGATCGAAGGCACGCCACTGCTGTTGGTCCTTGAGCAGGCTGTAGCTGTGGTCTTCGAGGGCGCCGATCAAGGCTTCGCTGTCCAGGCTATTGCTGCGCCGCACGGCGTCGGCCCATTGCATGACGATCGAGTAGGCCGAGGCGCTGGTGCTGCCGGGGTATTCCCGGTACTCGTGGATATAGCGCTCGACGAATTGCAGGCCGCTGGGGTTGTTGTCCTGCTTCGGCAGATCCCAGGTCCAGGCTTCGGTGCCGATCACCCCTTCCATTACCAGTGGCCCGGCTTGCTGTACCACGCTCTTGGTCAGGTTGGGCACGATGATCTGCATGCGCTGTTTCAGGCCCATGCTGTGCACCATGCGCATGCTGCGCTGGAGGTTTTCACCCAGCAGCACCAGTACCAGCACATCGGCATCGCTGGCGGCCGCCTTGTCCAGCGCGGCGCGGTATTGCTCGCGACCGACCAGGCCGCGGGGCAGGGTGCTGCGGCCGTGGCGGGCGCGGTCGGTGCTGCTGGTGGCCAGGCGCAGGGCGCTTTCCATGCTGCGGCCCCAGGCGTCGTCGATCAGGATGTAGTGGTAGTGCTGGCGCGGCAGATGGATGGACAGGTATTCGCCGAGCACCCGGGCGCTCATCCAGGCGCTGTTGGATTCGCGAAACAGATAGCGTTGGCCGGTCTGGCCGGTGACCTCGTTGGCGTAGCTGAGCGTGGCGAAGTACAGCAGGCCGCGTTCGCGGGCGCGCTGCCCGGCGGCGATGGCTTCCTCGCTGGTGGCGCCGCCGAAGACCATGCGTGCGCCCTGGTTGGCGAACAGGTCGACGTTGTCGCGGGCTTTTGCGGCACGCGAGGCGGTGTTCCTGCTGAGCAGTTCCAGCGGCCGGCCGAGCACCCCGCCGGCGCGGTTGATCTGCTCTACGGCGAGCAGGGCGCCACGCCGCAGTTCCAGACCTTCAGCCTTGTAGTTGCCGGTGCGCGGGTAGTTGAGACCGATCTTGATGGGTTGTGCCTGCAGGGTATTGCTCAGGCAGGCGAGCAGCAGACAGCAGAACAGGGTGACACGTCCCATGGGGCTTTCTCCTTAGCGTGGGGTGTCACTTTCTAAACGCTGCTGCGGCTGCTGGGTATGCTCTTTTCAGGTGGCCGCAGTGGCACTTAAGTCGATTGTGCGGTGAGGTTTGGCTGGCAGCGATCTTCACCGCCAGCCCAGCGCTTCGCGAGCGGGGTCGTTGCCACTGGGGCAGTGGCGGCCTGCGCCTATGCAGTATTGCTACCAAGGGAGTAATGAATTCGGCACTGCGTTCAATTGTTGTGCTGCCCCGTGCGGCGAAGAATCTGCGGTAGATCGGGAAAAGTTCCCGGCGATAACAATTAACCCGCAGAGGTAGCCGCAATGAAACACTCCGGTTTTCGTAAGCCCTTCGTTCTCAGTGCACTGTGTGCCGCGATGCTCTTGCCTGGTGTCTCGGCTTGGGCCGTGACCGACCAGGAGATCCTCGACGACGTGAAAACCACGGACCAGATCGTCACCAACGGTATGGGTCTGCAAGGGCAGCGTTACAGCCCGCTGAGTATTCTCAATACCGACAACGTCAAGGACCTGCGCCCGGTCTGGACCCTGTCCTTCGGTGGCGAGAAGCAGCGCGGCCAGCAGGCCCAGCCGCTGATCAAGGACGGCGTGATGTACGTCACCGCGTCCTATTCGCGGGTGTTCGCGGTGGATGCGCGCACCGGCAAGGAACTCTGGCAGTACGACGCACGCCTGCCCGATGATATCCGTCCGTGCTGTGACGTGATCAACCGGGGCGTGGCGCTGTACGGCGACCTGGTGATCTTCGGCACCCTGGACGCCAAGCTGGTCGCGCTGAACAAGGACACCGGCAAGGTGGTGTGGCGCAAGAACGTCGCCGACCACAAGGCGGGTTACTCGATCACCGCGGCGCCGCTGGTGGTCAACGGCAAG
>JBFKAF010000516.1:0-2950 GCA_041621735.1 Pseudomonas sp. | reverse complement strand
CTCGGCCGTGCCTATCATTGCGGCGTTGGCCATCGGAATCTGCACAACCATGAGGATGTGCAACGCTGCCAACGCGACAGCCAAACGCCGAAAGATCGAGTGCTTGTACATTGTGCTTATCTCCTTAATCGACCATAACCCTAGACCCGTAAGGTGCCAGGGGGTTCCCAAACAGCATAGTCAAGCGGCCCGCCCGCAACTAAAAACTTGTTGGCAACCTTCCGTTCATTTCTCACCACTTACAATCAGTGATACGACTGGCGAGGGTCACTACTGTGGCCGTCTCACTGGATCGCGCAACAGCTGGCTGAGCACGGCGCGCAACTTACCCGGTTTGAGCGGTTTGTTCAGCAGCGGCACACCCATGCGCTGCAGATCACGGCGACACTGATCGCTGCGATCGGCGGTGATCATCACCGCAGGAATGGCCGAGGCGAAATGCCGGCGCAAGTGCTCCACCACCTCGCAGCCAATCACCCCATGATCGAGGTGAAAGTCCGCCAAGATCAGATCTGGGGCACGCTCGCCAAGCACCTGCAATGCGGCTGTCTGGTCCACCGCAACGACAACTTCGCAGCCCCACTGTTCGAGCAGGACGGACATGCTGTGCAGAATGCTCAGCTCGTTATCCAGCACCAGGACACGCCGCCCCGGCAGCGGATCACCAACCGGCGAGCGCATGGTGACTGCAGCTGGGGGCGTTTGGATAGCCTGTTGCGCCAAGGGCACGCGGATAGCAAACACCGAACCACGGCCTGGATGCGAGCGCACCGTGACCGGGTAGCCGAGCATCCGCGCGATCCGGTCGACAATCGCCAAACCGAGTCCGACACCTTTGCGCTCGGCAGCGCGCCCGACATTGAGCTGGTTGAACTCGAGAAAGATGTTGCCTAATTGGTCGGCGGGAATGCCACGGCCGCTGTCCCAGACTTGCAGCTCGAGATACTCGCCACGTTTACGCGCACCGAGGAGAATGCGCCCCTGCTCGGTATAGCGACAGGCATTGCTGAGGAAGTTGCGCAGAATACGGGTGAGCAAACGGCAATCGGTGCTGATGGCATAGCCGGGAGTGCGCACCCTCAGACTCAAACCCTCGGCGGCGGCCACCGGCTGGAACTCCGAGGCCAGGGGCGCCAGCAGTTCCTCCAGGCGATACACATCGATATCCGGCTGGATCGCCGCCTGATCGAGCTTGGAGATATCCAGCAAGTCGGTGAGCAGGTCCTCGGCCCCCTCCAATGCCTGGTGGCTGCGCTCGACCAGCGTGTGCTCGGCCTCGGGCAGGCTGCGCTCGCGCAGGGTGGAGATCAACAGGCGTGCGGCGTTCAGCGGTTGCAACAAGTCGTGACTGGCCGCCGCCAGGTATTTGTCCTTGCTGTGGTTGGCGGCCTCGGCGGCGTCGCGCGCCTCACGCAAGTCCTGCTCGATACGCTTGCGCTCGACTATCTGCTGCAACAGGTTGCGGTTGGCTTCCTGCAGCTCGGCGGTACGCGAACTGACTCGCTGCTCCAGCTCGTCATTGAGCTGCTGCAAGCGCTGTTGTGCCTGTTTGCGCTCGGTGATATCGGCGACGAAACCCTCGAACAGGCCCTCCTCGTCCGGCTTCAGCAACAGGTTCATCAGCACGTCGATGCTGCTGCCGTCCTTGCGCCGCAGTTGCGTTTCATAGCCAAACAGCCCCGAGTCTTGGCTGAGCAGCTGACGAATACGGGTCATTTCCTCAGCGCCACCGACAAACATGTAGCTGGCCAAGTCGGTCAGTGACCAGAGCACATCCTGCGGGTCATCGTAACCGAGCATCCGCGCCAAGGCAGGGTTGGCGGCCCTTAGGCCTTCCTGCAGGCTGGCCTGAAATATGCCGTGCACCGCGTGTTCGAACAGCCATTTGTAGCGGTTGCGCTCGGTCTCCAGTTCTTCCAGGCGCGCCAGCAGCTCCGGGTAATGGCTCTTGCGCACCGAGTGGCTGCCCAGCCCGAGCAGCTCGGTGAGCGCCTGACGCTGCTGGTCAGAGGGCCTCGGCATAGACAACCTCGACATCCCGCTGGCTCGACTCGCGCGGGTTGGTGAGGATGCAGGGGTCCTGCATCGCATGCTGCGACAGGAAGGGGATGTCGGCCGTGCTGACCCCGTGTAAACCCAAGGTTTCACGGAAGCCGACCGCATGCTTGAACTGAATCAGGTGCTCGATCAGGCGCAGGCGCACCTGCTGGTGATTCAGCCCGCGGCTGTCGATGCCCAGGGTCTCGGCGACCATCCTGAAGCGCTCCGGTGCGGCGTTGTAGTTGAACCCCACCACGTGCTCGACCAGCACCGCGTTGCACAGGCCGTGAGGCAGATCGAGGAAGCCTCCGAGACTGTGCGACATGGCATGCACGGCGCCGAGGATGGCATTGGAAAACGCCAGGCCGGCCTGCATGCTGCCGAGCATGATCTTCTCGCGCAGGGCAATATCGTTCGGGTTGGCGATCATCGCCACCAGGTTGCCATTGATCAGGCGCATGGCTTCCAGCGCGTGGGAGTCGGTCAGCGGCCCTGAGCCGGTGGAGACGAATGCCTCGATCGCGTGCACCAGCGCATCGATACCGGTACAGGCGGAGAGGAACGGGTCCATGCTCAGGGTGGTTTCCGGGTCGATCAACGAGACGTCGGGCACCGCGCCCTTGCTGACGATGGAAAACTTCATCCGCTCGTCCTGATTGGAGATGATCACGAACTGCGACACGTCGGCCGAGGTGCCGGCGGTGGTGGGAATCAGGATCAACGGCGGGCTGGGCACACGCAGGGTATCGACCCCTTCGAACTCGATGATGTTACGGCCATGGGCCACGGCGATGCCAATGCCCTTGGCACAATCCATAGGGCTGCCGCCGCCGACCGCAACTATCACGTTGCAACCCTGACTGAGGTAGAACTCGGCGCCGAGCATCACCTCCTCGGAGCGCGGATTGGG
>JBFKAF010000515.1:0-2951 GCA_041621735.1 Pseudomonas sp. | reverse complement strand
ACACTCGAAGACCTACGAAGTGCAGTTGCGCGGCGAGCACCTGGAAACGGTCTGGAGCCTGGCGGCCTACCGCACCGAAGTGAAGGACTTGATTACCGTGGTCAGCGACCCCGTGACCTTCGTCAGCCAGCCGCAGAACGTCAATACAGCCCGCCTGCAAGGCCTGGAGCTGAGCCTGGAGCGAGAGGTGCTGGGCTGGCAAACCGTGCTAGCCGCCGGGCTGGTCGATCCACGCGACCGTGACACTGGCCACACTCTGCCAAGACGCGCCAAGCGCAGCCTCAGCCTGGACCTCGACCGCCAGTTCGGCGAGTTCGGCGCGGGCCTGAGCTGGCAAGCCGTTTCCAGCCGCTACGACAACGCGGCCAATACAGTCGAAGTGGCCGGCTATGGCCTACTCGGTCTGCGTGGCAGTTGGAAGATGAGCAACGAGCTGAACTGGCAAGTGAAGGTCGATAACCTGCTGGACAAGGATTACAGCCAGGCGACCTACACGCGCCCCAACGACCCCTTCTTCAGTAGCGTTACCCGTTACGGTTTCCGTGAGGAAGGCCGCAGCGCCTTGCTCTCGCTGACTTGGACGCCAGCCCTGTAGCCCGGATGCAATCCGGGAGCAGCGCTTACCCCAGAGTAAGAGCCCCGGATTGCATCCGGGCTACCGGTGGGACTTCCGGTGCTGAGCGCCGCCCCAAGCCCCGCACTCGCGGGGCTTAGTGGGCTTCGGCCAGTTGCTCGCAGAGCTTTTCGGTCGCCGCCAGCATCTGGAAACTCGGGCGTTCCAGGCCCTTGTCGGGCACCTGCAAGAGCTGCTTGCGCGCCACCGCGCTGAGCTGCGGCCAGCTGCGCCAGCGCTCCAGCTGGGCACCGCTGCCGGCGAGTATCACCTCGGGGTCGCGCTGCAACACCGCCTCCACGCTGACCTGCGGCGCCGGCAGGCCGAGGTCGGCGAACACGTTCTCGGCGCCGCACAGGCGCAAGGCATCGCTGATGATCTGCCGGCCACCGATGGTGTACAGCGGCACGTCCCAGATCTGGTAGAACACCCGCAGCGGACGTTCGCGTCGGTAGCGAACGCGCAGTTGCTTGAGGCGCGCGCTGAAACGGCTGCGCAATTGCTGGCCCTGCTCGGCGCGGCCAATTGCCGCGCCGATCTCGGCGAACTGCTCGGCCAGGTTTTCCAGGCTGTGCGGTTCGGCGATCAGCAGAGGGATGCCAAAGCTCCGCAATTGCTCGAGCTGGGCGCGGCCGATGCTGTCCGGCCAGAGCAGCAGCAGATCGGGCTGCAGCTTGAGCAGGCTTTCCATTTCCAGCTGGCCGTAGCGTCCCACCGAGGGCAGGTGCATCAGACCGGACGGACGCTCGCCACCATCGAGCACGCCGACCAGCAAGTCGGCGGCCCCCAGTTCCAGGACGATTTCACTCAAGGACGGCGCCAGACTGACCACCCGTTCGACCGCCAGCGCTGGCCAGGCCAGTAACGCGAGCAGGCAGAGGCCGAGGCGGTTCATCAGCCGAGTTGGCGGGGAATACGGTAGAGGTAGAGCAAAACCAGGCTGGACAGCCCCAGGAGCAGCAACGGAATCGCTTCCAGCCCGACGAATACCGCGACAGCGGCAATCCAGGCGGGTAACCCGGCGCCGAGAAAGGCCAGGCGACGACGCTTGGCCAATGCCTGCCAGGCCTCCGCCTCTTGTGGCGTATCCAGGGCCTGCTCGGTGGCCACCAGCGCTCGCTTGTAGGCACTGAACAGCGGCAGGCTGACGAACATCGACGCCAGCCCCACGACGAACAGCGGCATGACCAGCGTACCGGGCTGCCGGCCGGCGCCAAATAGCCAATTGAGCAACACCAGCGGCGCCAGGGTCAGCACCAGCTGTCCCCACCAGGCCAGCGCCAGGCGTCGCCGCATCTGGCTGCGGGTCACAGGCTTTCCTCGGTCTCGCCCTGGTGCAGGCTGCCGAGCAGGTGGCCCAGCTTGCCCGCCTTGGTGGCCAGGTACTTCTTGTTGTGCGGGTTGTGGTCGATCTGCAGCGGCACGCGACTGGCCACGGCAATGCCCATATCGCCCAGGGCTTTGACCTTGCGCGGATTGTTGGTCATCAGCTTGAGCGAACCGATGCCCAGGTGCTCGAGCATCGGCAGACAGATCGCATAATCGCGCTGATCGGCGCCAAAGCCCAGACGCTCGTTGGCTTCCACGGTATCGGCGCCGCCATCTTGCAACTCGTAGGCGCGGATCTTGTTCAGCAAGCCAATGCCGCGGCCCTCCTGACGCAGGTAGAGCAGCACCCCACGGCCCTCGCTGGCAATCGCCTGCAGCGCCGCCTCGAGCTGAAAACCGCAGTCACAGCGCAGGCTGAACAAGGCATCGCCGGTCAGGCACTCGGAGTGCATGCGGCCCAGCACCGGCTGGCCGTCGGCGACATCGCCGAAGGTCAGCGCGACATGCTCCTTGCCAGTGGCCTCCTCAAGAAAGCCATGCATGGTGAACACGCCAAAGGGTGTAGGCAACAGGGAGGCGGCGACGAATACGACAGGCACCGGATGCTCCTAAATAGATAAGGACAGGGGAAAACACAAGGGCGGCATTGTAACAGCAGCCCCCATCGGCAGGTCAGCCTGAATTACCGATGATAAGGATCAAGCCGCCGACTGCATGGCCCATCAGTGCTTGGACTCCAGCATCAGCACATCCTGCTCGACGCGCCAGCCGATGCGACTGAGAAAACTCATGCCCAGTAGTGCCTCGGTCGGCGAGCCGCCCTCCAGCACTACGGCCTCGACACCCAGGACTTCCAGAGGACCGACCTTGACGCTATTGAGATCGACTTTCCAGCCGCGCACCGTACCACTGGCCGTGCTGACCTGCATGGGTCGCCCCAGCACCCGGTAGTCGATACCCAGGCGCCTGGCATGGCCGTCGTTGAGCGCAATCGAGGTAGCGCCGGTGT
>JBFKAF010000514.1:0-2955 GCA_041621735.1 Pseudomonas sp. | reverse complement strand
GTTCTCCGAAGAGCTGCCGCCCCGCGAGCACTAATGTCACGACAAGGCTTAAATGTCGGTTAATCGCGCGATCCCAAGGGTGGGTTAGGCGCATGCTACCGATAGCGACGAGCCTGCAAGATCCGTTGCGCCGTAACCCACCATCGGCGCGGCGCAGGCCTATCGCCTGGTGGTTACGCGGCGCGCCATGATAGCGCTGCCTGATCGTTCGGGGCTTGGCGCCGCTAACCCACCCAATAATCCGACATTTCATGATTGACACGGCACTAACCTTCGCTCCGCGCAGCAAGGGTGCATCCCGCTGTCATCACACCGATCATCCTGATTGTCGACAAGACACTGCAGCTGCGCGCCGAGCGACCTGCTGAAGCCTGCCGCATCAGCGCGGCGTGTTGTCATCCCTCCAGGGTGCCGACAGGTAACGCGAGCGATTGAAGGTTTCCAGCCAATCCGGGCAGAACACCACCAGCGCGGTGACCAGCATGCCGTTGATAAACGCCTCGGGAAACATCACCAGCCAGAGGTAGCCGACGAAATCGCCAAGCCAGGGCGGCATCGGGAACAATCCATCGAACCACAACACGCCCAGCCCCAGCAGAACGCACAGCAAGGCAGCCAAGGCCGCGGGGAAAAAACCGCTGAAAAATATGTACACGAATACATTGCGCGGCTGCGCGCGCTCGACTCGCAAGGCGCAGACCTCGGTGACGGAGACCGGGATCAGCACCAGCAACAGGCCATTCACTCCCAGTGCAGCCAGGTCTTGCAGCCCCAGCGCCAGCATCCCTAACTGCGCGACAAAGCCGACCAGGACGGCCAGCGGCCAATCGAGCAACAAGGTCACCGCCGTCATGCCGATCAGGTGGTAAGACAGCCCGGAATCGAAATCGCGGCGCACCAGCCACAGCAGCGCCAGCGCCAACGCAGCACCGAACAGCAGATGCTGACGACGCTGATCGCTGAACAACTCCAACCACGGCGCCCGCCCGACCGCCCACAGCAGCACCGGCAGATACAGCAGCCAGCCGGCAATCTGGGTGGTCGGTGAAAGCAGTTCGGCGGCGATCATTAAGCAACGTCCAACAGCCCAAGATGATCCGGCCAGTCTACACCGGCCCTGCGCAACAACAGGCGCCAGCAGCGGACGCCGCGTGAGCGAGCAAAAAACCGCGCGGACCAGCCCCTCGCCAAACAAGGCGGTAACCCCATCCGTTCATAAGACGGCAATCCCGTAGCCGGATGAGATCCGGGGATTCGGCGCGACCGCTTAAAGCGGCTCCCGGATTGCATCCGGGCTACATCCCCCATCCGAAGAGCCCCTGAGACTACCAAGCCCCCGCGCCCGCGAGCTAAGCTGAAGCTATGGATGATTCCGACTATCTGCGCCTGCTCACGCACCAGGCCGAACAAGCCAATGCCTTCCTCTCCAATGCGCGCAAGTGGGAACGCGAGCGTTGGGTTTGCCAACGCCTGCTGCAAGCCCTGAACATCGAGCATCGGCTCGATGAGTTCAGCGCCGCCGAACAGGAGCCGCCGGACGTGCTGTTCCGCGAAGCCAGCTTCGAGGTGTTTTTCGTGCTGGATGAAGGGCGACGCCTGAACGATGAATGGCGCGCCGAACTGGAGCGCCGCCGCAAGGCGTTCTCGCTCAGCCAACTGGTGCGCCGCGAGGCCAAGCCTCGGCGTATCGCCGCCGCCGAACTGCAAGCGCGCCTGGCACCGACCCTGCGCAAGAAAGCCCACAACTACAGCGAACGTGGCCTCGACCTCGGCGAGCTGGACCTGCTCGCCTACGTCAACCTGAAACGCTTCGTGCCGGACTTCAACAGCCACTTCCCCCCGCCCACCGAATACCTGCGCCAGGGCTGGCGCTCGCTGTCGCTGGTCGGGCCGACCTTCGCCCGCGTGCTGTTCGCCCACCCGGACGCCCCCGATTTCCTGCGCGGCAACCTCGGCCGCAGTGTGCTGTTCGATGTCGGAATCAGCCTATGAGCCCGCTGCAAGCGTTGCTGGCGGCCGTGCCGCAGCGAGGCCAAGTCCGCTGGATCGGCGTACGCCCGACCTCGCGTGGCGCCATGCTCGCGCTGGACGCAGTGGAAGCACGCCGTGAAGCCGGCCTGACCGGCGACCACAGTCGCCCTGGGCCGCGCAATGCGCGTCAGGTGACGCTGATCCAGTGGGAACACCTGGCGGTGATCAGCGCCCTGCTCGGCCGCCCGCCCGAGCTAGCGATTCAGCCCGAGGACCTGCGCCGCAATCTCGCCATCAGCGGCATCAACCTGTTCAGCCTGAAGGGGCGGCGCTTCCGCATCGGTCAGGCCATATTGGAAACCACCGGCTGGTGCCAACCCTGCGCACGCCTGGAGGAACGCCTGGGCCTGGGCACCTTTCAAGCCATGCGCGGCCACGGCGGAATCACCGCGCGGGTACTGCATGGCGGCATTATTCGCCTGAATGACGACGTATGCGTTGAGCCCCTGCCAAACGCCCGGCTAGAATAGCCGCCATCTGCAGGCCGCATGAAACTGCTGCGCTTGGCTATACGGCGTTGATACAGGCTGAAACTACTTTTCCGTCTGTGTTTTCCTGGCCCGACCTTCGCGCGCTACCTTTTCACCTGGCCTGATCCAGCGAGGTTCCTATGTCCAGCCGCCTGAGTCCCGACGATCAAAAACGCGTCGACCAGTACCTGAGTGCGCCGCAGCATCAAGTTTCACGCCAGCCGTTCAAGGTATGGCGCTTGCTGCTGATCGTGCTGGTGTCGGTGATTGGCCTGGGGATTCTCAGCCGCCTTCTGAGTCGACTGGTGCTATGAGCTGCTTAGCGCTCGCCCTGGCGAACTCCCCGCGCTTTTTTCAAAGCCTTGTGAGAGTGTCCCATGTCCCATCAAATAGTCATCGTCGGCGGCGGCGCCGGCGGTCTGGAGCTTGCCACCCGCCTGGGTAGAACCCTGGG
>JBFKAF010000513.1:0-2958 GCA_041621735.1 Pseudomonas sp. | reverse complement strand
TCGGCACTGCACTGCTGGATGCGCGCCCAGTCGCCATTCTTCACCCACTCACTGTCGAACATCCAGGTACCGCCCACGCACATCACATTGGGCAGGGCCATGTAGCGTTGCAGGTTGCCCGGATTGACTCCACCGGTCGGGCAGAAGCGCACGCCGTTGAAGGGACCGCCGAGGGCCTTGAGCGCCGCGGTGCCGCCACAGACTTCCGCGGGGAACAGCTTGAAGCGTCGGTAGCCCAGGGCATAGCCGAGCATGATGTCCGAGGCGCTACTGGTGCCCGGCAGCATCGGCACGGTGCTCTCCAGGCCGGCCTGCAGTAACTCGGCGGTGGAGCCTGGGGTGACGATGAACTGTGCACCGGCCTCCTCGGCCGCCGCCAGCATCTGCCGGTCCAGCACGGTGCCGGCGCCCACGCACAGCTCCGGGCGCTCTTCACGCAGGCGACGAATAGCGGTCAGGCCGTGCGCCGAGCGCAAGGTGATTTCCAACACAGTCAGGCCACCGGCGGCCAGGGCATCGGCCAGCGGCAGGATGTCCTCTTCGCGCATTATGGTGATCACCGGCATGATCCGGGCACGGGCACAGAGGCTGTCGATCTGGGCGATTTTTTCGGCCATGCGCTGTTGCTGGCTGTTGTCGAGTGTCGTCATAGCATCAGGTCCTTCGGGCCTATGGGCACCAGTAAATCTCAAGAGGGGAACGTAACAGGGCGCGAATCGGCATCTGCGCCACTTCGCCTGTGGCCAGGGCTGCGCTGAGGGTCGCCAGCTTGCTCGGGCCCTGAATCGCCAGCAGCGGCAAACGCGCCGACGCCAGCAGCGCCAGGGTCATACTCAGGCGTTGCCGCGGCTCGCTCGGCGCCAGCATCGGCAGGCAACGCCGCGTACCGGCCGGCCGCAGTGCCTGGGCCAGGTTCGGGCTATTAGGGAACAGCGACGCGGTATGCCCGTCATCGCCCATGCCCAGCACCAGCACATCGATGGACGGCAGCTCGGCCAGCGCCTGGTCGGCCGCCAGCGCCGCTTCTTCCAGGCTGACGGCGGGCCGATACAAGCCAAGCAGGCGTGCGGCTGCCGCCGGCCCCTGGAGCAAGTGTCGACGCACCAACGCCTCATTGCTGTCGGCATGCTCGACCCCGACCCAGCGTTCGTCCGCCAGGCTGATTACCACCTGCGACCAGGGCAGTTGCTGCTGCGCCAGGCGCTGAAAAAACGCCACCGGACTGCGCCCGCCGGATACCACCAGGGTTGCACTACCCTGGGTAGCGATCGCCGTGCGCAACGCCTCGGCCACCGCAGTGGCCAGGGCTTCGGCCAGATGCGCCGGATCACTCAGGCTGCGCGCGACCACCCCAAGTGGTAAATCGAGTTCAGAGATCGCCATACCAGGACCTCCCATCGCGGGTAATCAGGGCAATCGAGCCCATCGGCCCCCAAGTGCCAGCGGCATAGGGCTTCGGCGAGTCACCGAGTTTTTTCCAGCCGGCAATCAACTGATCACACCACTGCCAGGCGCACTCGATCTCGTCCTTGCGCACGAACAGGTTCTGGTTGCCACGCATCACTTCCAGCAACAGGCGCTCGTAGGCATCGGGAATCCGTGCGCTTTTATAGGTGTCGGAGAAACTCAGCTGCAACGGCCCGCTGCGCAGCTGCATGCCCTTGTCCAGGCCTTGCTCCTTGGTCATCACCTGCAAGGCGATGCCCTCGTCCGGCTGCAGGCGGATGATCAGTTTGTTGCCGATCAACTGGCGCTGCTCGGGGGCGAAGATGTAGTGCGGCGGCGCCTTGAAGTGAATGACGATCTGCGACAGCTTCTCCGGCATGCGTTTGCCGGTGCGCAGGTAGAACGGCACGCCGGACCAGCGCCAGTTGCAGATGTCCGCACGCAGGGCGACGAAGGTTTCGGTGTCGCTCTGGTTGTTGGAGTTTTCTTCCTGCAGATAGCCGGGCACCGACTGGCCGCCACTGCTGCCGGCCACGTACTGGCCACGCACCACCTGGTTGGACAGCTGCGAGGCGGTAATCGGCGACAGTGCCTTGAGCACCTTGACCTTCTCGTCGCGGATGCTGTCGGCGGACAGGTCGCTGGGCGGGTCCATGGCGATCAGGCAGAGCAGTTGCAACAGGTGATTCTGAATCATGTCGCGCAGTTGCCCGGCCTGATCG
Source organism: Pseudomonas sp. (assembly GCA_041621735.1). Lineage (GTDB taxonomy): Bacteria > Pseudomonadota > Gammaproteobacteria > Pseudomonadales > Pseudomonadaceae > Aquipseudomonas. The sequence goes on along the minus strand of JBFKAF010000513.1, from coordinate 790 downwards.
AAATAGCCCCAACGGCCCTCGATGCCGACCTTCTCCGCCACGGTGATCTCGACGTGGGAGATGTAATTCTGGTTCCACTGGGTCTCGAACAGGCTGTTGGCGAAGCGCAGGGCGATCAGGTTCTGCACCGTCTCCTTGCCCAGGTAGTGGTCGATCCGGTAGATGCGGGTTTCCGGGAAGAACTCGGCGACCGCGTCGTTCACCGCCCGCGAAGATTCCAGGTCGTGGCCGATGGGCTTTTCCAGCACCACCCGTGTGCGCTCGGCCAGATCGACCCGCGCCAGGTTGGCGCAGATCGCCCCATACACCGAAGCCGGCGTGGCGAAGTAGGCGATCAGCCGCTCGCTGCCGCTGACCTGCTCGAGCAGCGCGGCGTAGTCATCGGCCTGGGTAAAATCCATGGTCAGGTAAGTCAGGCGCGCCTGGAAGCGCTGCATCACCGCCTCATCGACCTCGCTGCCCGGCACGTAGCGGCGCAGGTGCTCATCGATGCTGGCCAGGTGCTGCTGCGCCGCGCCGGTCTCGCGGGCCAGGGCAAGAATCTGCGTATCGGCGTGCAACAAACCCGCTCGATCGAGCTGATACAGGGCCGGATAGAGTTTGCGCAGGGCCAGATCGCCGAGCGCGCCGAACAGAGCAAACGTACAAGATTCAACGGTTATCGAAGGCATGATATGTGTTCTTTTATCAAGTTAAGCTAGAAATACCCTGTAATACGGAATTAATCAAGGCAGAATGTAGTAATAAAAACAACATTTCTACAAAATTCACATTCCAGTGGTCGCCACCT
>JBFKAF010000512.1:0-2960 GCA_041621735.1 Pseudomonas sp. | reverse complement strand
CGGCGGCCTGCGCAGTTCGATTCTCACCGACGCGGCGCAGGCGGCGATCTTCATCGTCGCCCTGGTCTGGGTGCTCGGCCTGGTACTGCCGCAGCACTCGCCGGCCGAGCTGGCCAGCACCAGTCACTGGGCGCTGGATGCCGGGGTCGATCTGCTGCTGGTCGCCGGCCTGCAGATCTTCAGCTATGGCTTCCACGACCCGGTGCTCACCGACCGCGGCTTTATCAGCGAAGAACGCAGCATGCGCCGCGCCTTCCTGATCGCCGGGGTGCTGGGCTTCTGCGCCATTCTCGCCTTCAGCCTGATCGGCGTGCATGCCCAGCTCAGCGGTCTGGCCGCCTCGGACAACGTGCCGGCGGCGCTGGCCAAGTCCCTCGGCGTGGCGGCCCTGCTGGTGATGACCGTGGTGATGGTCTCGGCCGCCGGCTCGACCCTCGACTCGACCTTTTCCAGCCTGGCCAAGCTGGTCGGCCGCGAATTGCCGCTGCTGGCCGGGCGCGACCTGGGGCAGAAGGCTATCGGCGTCGGCATGGCGGTGATGGTACTGTTCGCCCTGCTCGGCAACCTGCCGATGCTGGCCGGCACCGACATTCTCAAGGCCACCACCATCAGCGGCACCATGGTCATCGGCCTGGCGCCGGTGTTCATCCTGCATGGCCTGGTGCGGCCGACCCGGCTGGGCTTTCACCTGAGCTTCTGGTGCGGCCTGTTATTGGGGCTGGCGCTGACCTTCGGCTGGATACCGTCCAGCTGGGCGATCGGTGAAGGCAAGTACGCCCTGTTGCTGGGGACCAACCTCTATGGCTTGCTGCTGTGCATCCTCGGCTACCTGCTGCCGGGCTGGTTGCGGGGGCGGAGATGAAGCTGCGCCCCGGCCGTGACTGCCCGCTGGATTACCGCCTGGCGGCAGATGCTTTCGCCGGCCCGGCGCTGTTCGATTGCGACAGCCTGTACGTGGTCGGCGGTCTGTACGGCAATCGTCAGGCGCTGCTGGCTCTGCAGGGCCTGTTGGCCGGCGAGCCGGGTGCGCGCGCGGTATTCAACGGCGATGCCCACTGGTTCGACCGCGATCCCGCGCTGTTCAGCCTGATCGAGCAGCAACTGCAACGGCACCTGGCGTTGCGCGGCAATGTCGAGACCGAACTGGGACGCGAACAGGACAGCGGCGCCGGCTGTGGCTGCGCCTACCCCGAGACGGTCAGCGCACAGACCGTGGCCTGGTCCAACGCCATTCATCAAGCCCTGAGCGACACGCTCCAGGCCATTCCCGGCCTGGCCGGGGAGCTGGCGCGCCGTCCCGCCTGCGCGGTGGTCGCGGTGGCGGGGCAGCGGGTGGCGATCAGCCACGGCGACGAGCGTTCGCTGGCCGGCTGGCAATGCGCGCGCGAGGCGCTGCAGGACGCCGGTCGGCGTGCGCAACTAAACGCCTGGCTGGCCGAGCAACGCATCGCCGTGCTGGCCACCAGTCACACCTGCGTGCCGGCGGCGTTGCAGCTGCCCGCCGGCGTGCTGATCAACAACGGCGCCGCGGGCATGCCGGTGTTTGCCGGCGCCCGCCATGGCCTGGTCAGCCGTATCGCCCGTACGCCGCATCCGCTGGCGCTGTATCGTGCGCAGCACGCCGGCTTGTTCGTCGAAGCCGTACCCCTGGTCTACGATCATCTGGCCTTTCTCGCCGAGTTCGATCGGCAGTGGCCGCCGCATAGTCCCGCCGCCCGCGCCTATCGCGCGCGTCTGCTCGAGGGCCCTGGCGATCTGCCGAATAGCGCATTGCTGGGCGGGTTCCAGCGCTGCCAACCCACTCCCGTACAGGATGTCTGCTGCTCATGAACCCTCGCAAACTCGCCGTCCTGGGGCTGATCGTCGCGCTGATCGCCAGCTTCTTCATCTTCGACCTCGGTCAGTACCTCAGCCTGGATGCCCTCAAGGCCCAGCAGGCGGTGCTGAATGCCCAGGTCGCGGCCAGTCCCTGGCAGGCCGCCGGGCTGTTCTTCCTCGCCTATGTCGCGGTCACCGCGCTGTCGCTGCCCGGCGCGGCCCTGATGACCCTGCTGGCGGGGGCGCTGTTCGGTTTGCTCGAGGGCTTGGTGCTGGTGTCGTTCGCCTCCACCCTGGGCGCCAGCCTGGCCATGCTCAGCAGCCGCTTCCTGTTGCGCGACTGGGTGCAGGGCAGCTTCGGCAAACGCCTGGCCAGCATCGATGCCGGCATTGAGCGCGAAGGCGCCTTCTACCTGTTCGCCTTGCGTCTGGTGCCGGTATTCCCGTTCTTCCTGATCAACCTGGCCATGGGTTTGACCAGGCTGCCGCTGCGCACCTTCTGGTGGGTCAGCCAGCTGGGTATGTTGCCGGGCACCCTGGTGTATGTGAATGCGGGGCGTGAGCTGGGCCAGCTGGACTCGCTCGGCGGCATTCTCTCGCCTGGTTTGCTCGGCGCCTTCGTGCTGCTCGGCTTGTTCCCGCTGATCGCGCGCAAGCTGCTGGATTTGCTCAAGGCGCGCCGGGTGTATGCCGGCTGGTCCAGGCCAAAAGTCTTCGACCGCAACCTGCTGGTAATAGGCGCCGGCGCCGGTGGCCTGGTCAGCGCCTATATCGCCGCGGCGGTGAAGGCCAGGGTCAGCCTGATCGAGAAGCACAAGATGGGCGGCGACTGCCTGAACACCGGCTGCGTGCCGTCCAAGGCGTTGTTGCGTTCGGCCAAGCTGGCCCATGAACTGAGCCAAGGCGAAGCCCTGGGCTTTCGCGACGTCGGCGGCCGGGTGGATTTCCCCGCGGTGATGCAGCGTATCCAGCGGGTGATCGGCGACATCGAACCGCACGATTCGGTCGAGCGTTACACCGGCCTGGGCGTCGAGGTGATTCAGGGCGAGGCGAGCATTACCTCGCCCTGGACCGTGGCAGTGAACGGCCAGACCCTGAGCAGTCGCAGCCTGATCATCGCCGCCGGGGCGCGTCCGCTGGTG
>JBFKAF010000511.1:0-2961 GCA_041621735.1 Pseudomonas sp. | reverse complement strand
GCTCGAGCGCTGGCAGTGCGACACCGCCCAGGGCTATCTGATCAGTCGGCCGTTGCCAGCCAAGGCGTTCGAGGCCTGGCTCGCGCAGCCGTTAACCTCCCCGGTATTAATGGTGCATTGAACCTATGGGTTATTCGCAACTGATCGCTTTCGTACTATTTACTGTGTTGGCCAGCCTGGCTTCCGCCGAACAGGGCCGTTTGCTGGCAACGGGTGGGGCGACCAGCCTCGAAGGTACGGCCGGCGGTGGCATCACGCCCTGGGCGGTACTGGCCGGTTATGGCGAACGTGGCGAGTGGGGCGGCGACGTGTTCGCGACCCGCGTCGAAACCGCCGATTACCGCCTGGATGTCGCCGGACTGGCCGCCTCCTTCGATAACCGCGTGGAGTTTTCCTATGCCCGCCAGCGCTTCGACCTGGGCACTCTGGCGCGCAACCTGAGCCTGCCGGAAAACAGCCTGAGTCAGGACGTGTTCGGGGTGAAAGTCCGCCTGTTCGGCGACCTGATCTACGACCAGTTGCCGCAGGTGTCACTCGGCATTCAGCACAAGAGGCAGAAGGATTTTCTCATTCCCAGCCTGGTCGGCGCCGTGCGCAGCGAAGACACCGAAGGCTACCTCAGCGCCAGTCGGCTGATTCTCGGGGGCGCCTTCGGCTACAACCTGCTGCTCAACGGCGGCGTGCGCTACAGCCGGGCCAACGAGCTGGGCCTGCTCGGCTTTGGCGGCGATCGGCGTGACAGGCGCTCGCTGCTCAAGGAAGGCTCGGTGGCCGTGCTGTTCGATCGTGACTGGGCGGTGGGTGTGGAGTACCGCGAGAAACCGGACAATCTCAGCTTCGCCGGGGAAAGCGACTGGGCCGATCTGTTCGTCGGCTATTTTCCCAACAAGCACCTGGCCGTGGTGCTGGCCTATGCCCGTCTCGGCGAGATCGCCACGCTGGATAAGCAGAACGGCGCTTATCTGTCCGTACAGGGGAGCTTCTAACTATGCGCTGTGTGACTCTCGCGCTGGCTCAGGCAGTGCTGCTGAGCTTAATTGGCTGCGCTCAGCAGCCGGCGCATGACGATAGCCTGTACCGCGACCTGGGCGAGCAGCCGGGCATCACCCGCATAGTCGAAGGCATGCTGCTGAATATCGCCGGTGACCGGCGCATCGTCCGGCATTTCGAGGGTATCGACATCGTGCGCCTGCGCGACAAGCTGGCCGAGCAGATCTGTGTCGAAGCAGGCGGCCCCTGTACCTACAGCGGCGACAGCATGCAAGAGAGTCACAAGGGCCAGCAACTGACCCCCAGCGACTTCAACGCGCTGGTGGAGAACCTGCAGGACGCCATGGACCAGCAGGGTATCGCGGTGACGGCGCAGAACCGCTTGCTGGCGCGGCTGGCGCCGATGCGTGAGCAGGTGATCGATCGTTAGGGCAGGGTCTGTGCTGAGCATGGGTAGGTAATCGCTTGGTCCCATGCGCCCCGACCGGTGCGGCGTGCCATTCGCCGCTCAGACGCTAGACTGAATCAATGAAAACGGCATTTCCCCGTGCGCCAGTTGGAGGTGCGGCATGGATATCCGTGAAGGTTTTATCGGCAGCATCGGCAACACCCCGTTGATCCGTCTCGCGGGGCTCAGCCGGGAGACCGGGTGCGAGATTCTCGGCAAGGCCGAGTTCCTCAACCCCGGCGGCTCGGTCAAGGACCGCGCCGCCCTGTCCATCGTGCTCGACGCCGAGCGGCGGGGCGTACTGCGTCCCGGCGGCAGCGTGGTCGAGGGCACGGCCGGCAATACCGGCATCGGCCTCGCGCATATCTGCGCCAGCCGCGGTTACCGCTGCATCATCGTGATCCCCGACAATCAATCGCTGGAGAAGCTGGAGCTGCTGCGCGCGCTCGGTGCCGAGGTGCGCCCGGTACCGCCGAAACCCTACCGGGACCCGGACAACTATCAGAAGATCGCCGGCCGCCTGGCCCACGAACTGCCGGGTGCGATCTGGGCCAACCAGTTCGACAACCTGGCCAACCGCCAGGCCCATTACAGCAGCACCGGGCCGGAGATCTGGCACGATACCCAGGGGCAGGTGGACGCCTTCGTCTGCGCCACCGGTACCGGCGGCACCCTGGCCGGCGTCGCGCGCTACCTCAAGGAACGCAATCCCAAGGTCCGTATCGTCCTCGCCGACCCGATGGGCAGCGCGCTCTATCACTGGGTGCTGAGCGGCGAGCTGCAGGCCGAGGGCAGCTCCATCACCGAAGGCATAGGCACCACGCGGATAACCGCGAACCTCGAGGGCACGCCGATCGACAGTGCGGTGCAGGTCGATGACCCGAGCTGCGTGAACATGGTCTACCGCCTGTTGCGCGAGGAGGGTCTGTTTCTCGGCGGTTCCTCCGGTATCAACCTGGTAGCCGCCGTGCGGGTGGCGCGCGAACTGGGCCCCGGACATAGGGTCGTGACCCTGCTGTGCGACCGTGGCGGGCTCTACATGCGTCGTTTGTTCAACCCGGCGTGGCTGAGTGAGCACGGCCTTTCGCCTGCCTAGCGTTCCACGGTGGTTTGCTCCTGTCCGCGCGCCACCGTTTATTCCAATGAACACCGGCAATAACAGTGGCCGCAGCTGGGGGCCTGTTTGGTTAATTCAATGAGTCAATTTCGGCGCCCAAGGCCCTGATACGGCGTTGCCGCTCCTCGCCATAGCCCTGCTATGACTCGTCGCAGCGCCTTGTCTCAGAACCTTAGGCATCCGCACTTGAGTTCACCAACTAGCCGCACAGGCCACTAGGGCTATTGTGCAGAGGCGCGCCGATACCCCGCAGAGCTGCTGGTTCATCATTCAGTCGCCTTGGTCGCTCCGGGCGAGCGCAGGCAGGGCCAGACGGACTGGTGGTTGCGCGCAAGTCGGATCAACTAAGTTGTCATGAACTCTTGTTATACAAACTCCGGGCAACACCTAAGTGTAAGGCTCACCT
>JBFKAF010000510.1:0-2975 GCA_041621735.1 Pseudomonas sp. | reverse complement strand
GTGGATCGGGAAATTCGAGGATGTTTAAGATCGCCATATGCGTTTGTGATGCACTTGTAGAATAAAGTCAAAATCCGCTGCTAAGATGATGAGCAGCAATGAAAAACGGCTTCACGCCGCGGTTCTACTGGGTTTCGTCGCGGCGCTAGGGCGCTCCACCCGAAGGCACATAATAAAGGGATTCACCGCATGAGGAAATCACTACTCGCCTTGCTACTGCTCGCCGCAGGCGGCTTAGCTCAGGCCGAAGTGCAGCTCAAGGACGGTCACCCAGACCGTTATACCGTGGTCAAGGGCGATACGCTCTGGGATATTTCCGGCAAGTTTCTCAGTCAGCCCTGGAAGTGGCCGGAAATCTGGCACGCCAATCCACAGGTGGAAAACCCGCACCTTATCTATCCCGGCGACCTGCTCAGCCTGGTCTACGTCGATGGCCAGCCACGCTTGATGCTGGACCGCGGCGAGTCGCGCGGCACCATCAAGTTGTCGCCGCAAGTGCGCCGCACGCCGATGGCCGAAGCTATCCCGGCCATCCCGCTGGAGGCGATCAACAGCTTCTTGCTGAGCAATCGCATCGTCGATACCCCGGAAGCTTTCCAGGGCGCCCCGTATATAGTCGCCGGCAATGCCGAGCGGGTGGTCAGCGGCGCCGGTGACCGGGTCTACGCCCGCGGGGCGTTCGATGAAAGCGCGCCGGTGTATGGCATCTTCCGTCAGGGCAAGACCTACATCGATCCAGACACCGAGGAGTTCCTCGGGATCAACGCCGACGACGTCGGCGGCGGTGAGATAGTTGCCGAGGAAGGCGATATAGGCACCATGAACCTGCTGCGTACGACCCAGGAAGTCCGCCTCGGCGATCGCCTGTTCCCGACCGAAGAACGCGCCATCAACTCGACCTTCATGCCGAGCGAGCCGGCCAATGAGGTCCGCGGCTTGATTCTCGATGTGCCGCGCGGGGTAACCCAGATCGGTCAGTTCGACGTGGTCACCCTGAACAAGGGCCTGCGCGACGGCTTGACCGAGGGCAACGTACTGGCGGTGTACAAGACCGGCGAAACCGTGCGTGACCGCATCACCGGTGAGCAGGTGAAGATCCCCGACGAGCGCGCCGGCCTGCTCATGGTGTTCCGCACCTACGACAAGCTCAGCTATGGCGTGGTGTTGCAAGCGACCCGTTCTCTTGAGCTATTGGACAAGGTGCGTAACCCCTGACTCCCACAAGCCCCGCCAGTGAGGGGCTTGTGCTTTACCGCCGCCGCGCGGGCTAACGCTCGCGCGGCGCGACCGATCAAGGATGATCAGCATGTCGCACGGCACCAACTCTTCCATTTCCCCTTCCGAACTCGAAGCTCGTCTGCGGCTGCATAGCCTGCCGGAGCTGGGGCCGCGGCGTTTCCGTAAGCTGCTCACGGCGTTTGACAGCGCGTCGGCAGCGCTCAGTGCCCCGGCCAGCGCCTGGCGTGCCTTGGGCCTTCCGGCTGCCTGTGCCGAGCCAAGGCGCAGTGCCGAGGTGCGTGAGCGAGCCGCTGCCGCGCTGGCTTGGCTCGAGGCGCCAAAACATCATCTGTTGATGTGGGATGACCCAAGCTATCCGGGTTTGCTCGCGGAGTTGAGCGATGCGCCGCCCTTGCTGTTCGTCGCCGGCGATCCCGGCTTGCTGGAGCAACCGCAGCTGGCCATGGTGGGCAGTCGTCGGGCCTCGCGGCCCGGCTTGGACATCGCGCAGAGCTTCGCCCGCAGCCTGGCCGGCGGCGGCTTCGTGATCACCAGCGGACTGGCCTAGGGCATAGACGGCGCCGCCCACCAGGGCGCGCTGGATGTGGCCGGTAAGACCATTGCGGTGCTCGGCACCGGGTTGCAGTGCGTGTATCCGCAACGACACCAAGCCTTGGCTACAGCCATCGTCGAGCAGGGTGGCGCGCTGGTCTCCGAGCTGCCGCTGGATTCGCCCCCTCAGGCCAGCAACTTTCCCCGGCGCAATCGCATCATCAGCGGTCTGGCCCTCGGCGTGCTGGTGGTCGAGGCCAGTCCGTCCAGCGGTTCCTTGATCACCGCCCGGCTGGCGGCCGAGCAGGGGCGAGAGGTCTATGCGATTCCCGGATCGATCCATCACCCGGGTGCTCGCGGTTGTCACCAGCTGATCCGCGATGGCGCCACGCTGGTGGAGAGCATCGAGCATATTCTCGAAGCCTTGCGCGGCTGGCAGGCGCTGGCACCTGAGCCCGCCGTAGCGCCAGCGCCGCACCCGCTGCTGGATTTGCTGCACGCCGCGCCGCACAGCAGTGAAGCCTTGGCGGCGGCCAGTGGCTGGCCGTTGTCCGAGGTATTGGCGGCGCTGACCGAACTCGAGCTGGACGGTCGCATCGCGCGTGAAGGTGCGCTCTGGCTGGGCCGCAGCGCCTAGCTTGGATACACTGCGCGGCATTCTTCAGCGGGGCGGAGTGCAGTGAATGGTCAGCAGTTGGCAGGTACAGCAGGCGGCGCGCGTGGTGCGTGAGGGCGGGGTGATCGCCTACCCGACCGAAGCGGTGTGGGGCCTGGGCTGCGACCCGTGGAACGAGGTGGCGGTGGATCGTCTGCTGGCACTGAAGGAGCGGCCGCTGGCCAAGGGCCTGATCCTGGTGGCGGACAGCATCGAGCAGTTCGACTTTCTCCTCGATGACCTGCCGGATATCTGGCAAGAGCAGCTGGCAAGCACTTGGCCAGGGCCAAACACCTGGTTGGTGCCACATCAGAATCGCCTGCCCGAATGGATCACCGGCCGGCATAGCAGCGTTGCCCTGCGCGTCAGCGATCACCCGCTGGTGCGCGCGTTGTGCGCCCTCACCGGTCCGCTGGTGTCGACCTCGGCGAACCCCGCCGGACGACCGGCGGCGCGCACGCGGCTAAGGGTCGAGCAGTATTTTCCGCGGCAATTGGACAAGGTGCTCGGCGGCGCGCTCGGTGGGCGCAAGAACCCCAGCGTGATCCGC
>JBFKAF010000509.1:0-2983 GCA_041621735.1 Pseudomonas sp. | reverse complement strand
CCCTACCAGGGCTCACAACCAGCGCATCAGGCAGACCGGCAACACGCCGAACAGCGCGGTCACCAGCAACGGAATCAACAGCAAGTCCACACAGTAGATGTCCCAGATACCCGGCATAGGCACCTCCATAAAAAAGCCGGACAGGGTTACCCCCTGCCCGGCCCGGTCTGCCTCGTTTACCAGGTCAGGACGGCACCCACGGCGAAGGTGTCGGTGTTTTCGTTGAGGCCGCTGCCGGCACTGGCGTCGATCTCGAACTGGTTGTACTCGGCGACCAGCTTGAGGTTGTCATTGATGGTGCGAAAGTAGGCCACGCCACGGGTCTCGTAGTCGGCAGCCGTGCCCAGACCGTTGCCGTCATCCTCGGTCTTGCCATAGGACAGCGCCACGCGGTTCTTGCCGAAACTGTAGGAGCCCTGCAGCAGGTAGCCGTCGCTGTCCACTTCGCGCAAGGTCGCCTGCCCGGCATTGTTGGTGAAGAAGGGGTTGATGCCTTTGGCCTGGAAGCCGGAACCGGTCAGCGAGAAGTCGCCCATTTTCGCCTGCACGCCATAACCCAGACCTTTCGAGGTGATCGAATCGACGCTCGAGTCGGTGTTGTCCGAGGTCTGGTAACCGCCATTGAGCCAGGAGTAGATCTTGGCCCCGGCCAGGTCGAACTGATAGGTGATCTCCGACTCGAAGCGCGGGCTCTCCTGGTAGGCCTTGCCGGTGGGGCTGCTGTCGTTGGTATCCACCGGGTCCATGATGCCGGCGGCGATACGCAGCCCTTCCATCACCGGCGTGCGATAGGTGATCTGCGCGGTCGGGAACGGATAGGGATAGCCGCTGCCGATATTGCCGAAGGACACGCCACCGCCATCGACCAGGCCGAGGGTATCGCTGACCTGGCCATAGCCGGACAGCAGTTCATCGACGAAGATGTTCGAGCGCGAGAACAGGCCGAAGTCCTTACCGATCAATACCTCGCCCCACTCGCCGGACACCGTACCGTAGAACTGCCGCACGTCGATGGCTGTGGCGGTGCCGTTGGTTTCACTGTCGTTGATCGAGACCCAGAACGATGAACGCGCCCCCAGCTTCAGGTCATCGATCTGCTTGCCCATGTTGAAGCCGATCCAGTTGGGCAGGAATCCCATCTTCACCCGCGACTGGCGGCGGTCGAACTGCTCGCCCTCGCGATCCACGTCGCTGTTTACAAAGAACGCATTGATGTAGCCATCGGTGGCAAAGGTGGTGTCGTCCTGGTCATACAGAACGATCTCCGCCGCCGCTTGCTGGGCTGTGATCAAGGCGACTGCAGCCGCCAATGTCAGTGGCAGGAATCGGCTGCTGGCAGTTTTCTTGTTATTCATAAGGCTCTCCGCTTGGATAGGACGACCATCGAGTCAGTCGGGTCGGAGGCGATTATTCAAAAGCCCTGGCTTGCGCCATACGCTGCTATGGCGCCGGTTACCTGCTGCTTTGGCCTGGCGCGGGAACGCCGGCACTAAGACGTAAGACCGCCCCAGCCAAAGGTTCTGGCCCTAGGACCTGACCACAAGGAGGCGGACCTAAGGTCGTAGGCGGTTTAGTTCGAGCGCAGCATGGTCGGGCTGCCTGGACGACGGCAGCGCAGAGGTAGAATTGCCGGTTGGGCGAGCAAGAACAGTGGCTGATCGATTGCCGCTGATAAGGAGCAAACGACACGACCAAGGCCCAGCCACAGGCGACAGGGGTGGTGCGCGGTTTGTCTGACGGTGACGCAAGAACGGCGGATCAGTCCGGCGTCATCCAGCCGCTGTCAGGCCGCCTACTGCTGGCCAGCACGCGCCAGCCACCGTGAGCCTGACCCAGGGCGTGATGCTGTTGCAGCAGGTCTTGCCGAGTGCATTGCGCCAACGCCCGGTGCAGGGCCGCCGGATGCGACTCAGGTAACCCGGCCAGGTGCAGCTGCCATTGCTGCTCGGCGAAGTCCGCTGAGCTGCTGGCCTGTTCGCGCAACTGTCGGCCCTGCTCGGCTGCCGCAGCGGCCATATCAGCCTCGCTCAGGCTCGCCAGGCGTTGGCCCTGGAGCTGGAGGAACCCCTCAATGTGGCCGAGAATTTCCTGCGTCGAGGCATGTGGCGATTGCACCGCAAACAAAATGCCGCGCCGCGCGCCTACCTGGCGAAACCCGCAAAACACCGCATAGCCCAGTTGCAACTCGCTGCGCAGGCGCTGGAAGAACGGCCCCTGGTAGAAGTACGCCAGCAGCCGCCAGGCCGCCTCGCTAGCGGCATCCGCTGCCGCCAGCGGACAGAACAGCAACAGCGCCGCATCCGCGCAGTCTAGGGCCGCGTCCTGCCAATAACGCCCCGCCCGAGACACAGCCGGCGCGGGGTTCTGCGGCAGTACCGATGCCGTCACGAAGATCCGCTCCAGCGTAGCCTGCTGTGCCTGCGAGAACCCCACGCCGAGGCCCTCGACCCGTGCCCGACGATAGCGCGCGCGCAGCTGCGAGACGCTCGGCGCACGGTCCGCCCCGACCGGCCCGCTGAGCGCCTCGGGCAGACGCCGCAACAACTGGCGAATCGGCATCTCGTCCGCTACGGCGCCCCGCTCGGCCTGTTGCAAGGCCTGAACCGATGGTCCGAGCAAACGGGGCCATAACAGCCTCAAGACGCTGACCAGCAAGTTGGCCGGCCCTTGCAACGAGAGCTCCAGGCTGTCGCCCTGCCCTGACAGCTGTAGCCTCACGCCAAGCTGCGCGGCATCGGCCTGCAGCTCACGCAGGTCCGCCTGGGCGACCCGCAGCAGATCGGTTAGCGGCAGGCTGTCGGCAAAACAGCAGCGCCCGTGAAACGCAGCGAGGCCGCCGCCCAGCTGAGCCGGGATAGCAGTGGGCGCCGGCAGCCAACGCAGCCGAGCCCGCTGACCGAGCAGCGCCTCTGGAGCGGGATCATCGTTCAACAGCGGATTGGCCGCGGGCAATTGCCAGGTCCAGGCACGCTGAGGCGCACTG
>JBFKAF010000508.1:0-2998 GCA_041621735.1 Pseudomonas sp. | reverse complement strand
TGATGGGCGGGCGCAAGGCCGAACTGGATCTGGCGCTGCTGTTGGGCAAACGCATTCAACTGATCGGTTCGACCCTGCGTAATCGCGACGATCAGTTCAAGGCCGATCTCATGCGCGACTTGCTGCAGCACCTGTGGCCGTTGTTCGCCGAGGGTCGACTCAAGCCGCAACTGGCGCGCAGCTTTGCGATTGAGCGTGCGCAGGAGGCTTTTACCGCGCTGGCGAGCAATCAGATCAACGGTAAGTTGGTGCTGGTTATAGACCCGGTATTGACCTGATCCGTTAACGATTGGCTTTCTCAATCGAAACCATGGCGGCAATCAATCAGCTTTTTCGGGCCAAACGGCTAACATGCGCCCTGTAAATTTTCTAACCCTCAAAAAGGAAGCAGAGATGAACCTCATCAACACCCAAGTTCAACCCTTCAAGGCCAACGCTTTTCACAACGGCAAGTTCATCGAAGTAACCGAGCAGTCCCTCAAGGGCCAGTGGTCGGTGCTGATCTTCATGCCGGCAGCCTTCACCTTCAACTGCCCGACCGAGATCGAAGACGCCGCCAACAACTACGCCGAGTTCCAGAAGGCCGGTACCGAGGTGTACATCGTCACCACCGATACCCACTTCTCGCACAAGGTCTGGCACGAGACTTCGCCGGCCGTTGGCAAGGCCAAGTTCCCGCTGATCGGCGACCCGACCCATGCGCTGACCAACGCCTTCGGCGTGCACATCGCCGAAGAAGGCCTGGCGCTGCGCGGCACCTTCCTGATCAACCCGCAAGGCGTGATCAAGACCGTGGAAATCCACTCCAACGAAATCGCCCGCGACGTATCGGAAACCCTGCGCAAGCTGAAGGCCGCCCAGTACACCGCCGCCCACCCGGGTGAAGTGTGCCCAGCCAAGTGGAAGGAAGGCGAAGCCACGCTGGCTCCGTCCCTCGATCTGGTCGGCAAAATCTAAAACTGGCTGTAGAGCGGCTGCGCTAGGCATTGCGGCGTTAAAGTCAGGCTCGGACTTGTCATGTACCACAGTACACTCCGCGTCCTCGCCTGACTTTGCCTTGCACTGCCGTCGCTCGCGACGCTCCGCATCCCAGTTTATTTACGCCTCATGAAACCAACCGGTTTCTAAAGGCGCCCGAGCGCCCGGGCGCGATCCGCCTGGGCGTTTTTGTGTCTGAAATTCGTTAAAAGGGATAGCCGAATCATGTTGGACGCCAATCTAAAAGCCCAGTTGAAGACCTACCTCGAAAAGGTCACCCAGCCGTTCGAGATAGTCGCGTCCCTCGATGACAGCGACAAATCCCGCGAACTGAGCGGTCTGCTGCACGACATCGTCGGCCTGACCGAGAAAATTACCCTGCGTGAAGATGGCAGCGACAGCCGCAAGCCGTCCTTCTCGCTGCATCGCCCGGGCGCGGATATCAGCCTGCGTTTTGCCGGCATCCCCATGGGCCACGAATTCACCTCCCTGGTGCTGGCGCTGCTGCAGGTCGGCGGTCACCCGTCCAAGCTGGCGGCCGAGGTCATCGAGCAGGTCAAAGGCATCGAAGGCCAGTTCAGCTTCGAAAGCTACTTCTCGCTGTCCTGCCAGAACTGCCCGGACGTGGTCCAGGCGTTGAACCTGATGGCCGTGCTCAATCCGAATATCCGTCACGTCGCCATCGACGGCGCGCTGTTCCAGGATGAAGTCGAGCAGCGCCAGGTCATGTCGGTGCCGAGCATCTACCTGAATGGCGAGTTGTTCGGCCAGGGCCGCATGGACGTCGAGCAGATTCTCGCCAAGCTCGACACCGGTGCCAGTGCGCGCGATGCCGAGAAGCTCAACGCCAAGCAGGCCTTCGATGTATTGGTCGTCGGCGGTGGCCCGGCGGGCGCCGCTGCGGCTATCTATGCCGCGCGCAAGGGCATTCGCACCGGTGTGGCCGCCGAGCGGTTCGGCGGTCAGGTGCTCGACACCATGGCGATCGAGAACTTCATCTCGGTGCAGGAAACCGAAGGGCCGAAGCTGGCGCGCGCCCTGGAAGAGCACGTCAAACAGTACGACGTCGACATCATGAACCTGCAGCGCGCCACTGCGCTGATTCCAGCGAGCAGCGCCGGCGGCCTGCATGAGGTGAAGTTCGACAGCGGCGCGTCGTTAAAGGCCAAGACCCTGATCCTCGCCACCGGCGCCCGCTGGCGCGAGATGAACGTACCCGGCGAGCAGCAGTACCGCGGCCGTGGCGTGGCCTACTGCCCGCACTGCGACGGCCCGCTGTTCAAGGGCAAACGGGTGGCGGTGATCGGTGGCGGCAACTCCGGCGTCGAGGCGGCCATCGACCTGGCCGGCATCGTCGCCCATGTCACCCTGATCGAGTTCGACAGCCAGCTGCGCGCCGATGCGGTGCTGCAGAAGAAGCTGGCCAGCCTGGGCAACGTCAGCGTCATCAAGAGTGCCCTGACCACCGAGGTGCGGGGCGATGGGCAGAAGGTCAGCGCCCTGGTCTACCAGGACCGCACGAGCGACCAACTGCACACCGTCGAGCTGGAAGGCATTTTCGTGCAGATCGGCCTGCTGCCCAACAGCGACTGGCTCAAGGGCGCCATCGAGTTGTCCCCGCGTGGCGAGATCATCGTCGATTCGCGCGGCGAAACCTCGGTGCCGGGGATCTTCGCCGCCGGCGACGTGACCACGGTGCCGTTCAAGCAGATCGTCATCGCCGTGGGCGAGGGCGCCAAGGCTTCGCTGAGTGCCTTCGACTACCTGATCCGCACGAGCTGAGTGCAGCGCACATAAGTACGGGCTACAAGCGGATAACCGGCGACGCTTATCCGCTTTTTTGTGCCTGTCGTTCAGGGGTGCGGCTGCTCGGGCGGCTGGCGTGGGCCAGGGTCCACTCCAGCAGTTGCCGGGAGAGTTGCTCGGCGGCCTGGCCGAAGGCCGTAACCACGGACTCGATGCTGCTGTCGGCCGGGGCCTGGCGCACGTCGAAACGACGGCTGGCGATCAGCCGGGTGCC
>JBFKAF010000507.1:0-3000 GCA_041621735.1 Pseudomonas sp. | reverse complement strand
CTTGGGCCTGGTGGTCGCCGTGTTGGCCCTGATTGGCCTGATGTTTTTCGGCCTGTTCGGCTTGATCGACGGCTTGCTGCTCAGTGGCGAGCCGCTGGCGCGGCTCAGCCTGGTCCTGCTGCCGGAGTCCTTCTGGGTCGCGCTGAGCGGCATGGCGGACGCCGCGCAGAGCACGGCGTTGCGCTCCTTCCTGGCGCTGTGCGCCGCTCTGGGGCAATTTGCGTTGCTGTTGGCGCTGGGCTTCTTCCGCCTCTGGTATCGGCGATGAGCGGGCATCTCGGGTTGCGCGAGGACGCGCGGGTCGGTGCGCGGCTGGCGCGGCGGATTGCCCGGCTGTTCCCGCGCCAGAGTGAGCGGGCCTGGCCCGCTCACTCGTCTGCCGCTGGCCTGAGCGCCGCGCTTAAACCGGCGGCTGGGTGCTCAGCATCGACGGCCGCTGGCTGACCTCGGCATACCAGCCGGCCAGTTGCGGGTAGCGCTGGCGCCAGCCCAGTTCGGCCTGGCGTACATCCAGGTAGCCGAGGGCGCAGGCGACGCCGATGGCGGCGATATCGAAGTGGCAGCTCAGCTCGGCGATGGCCTGTTCCTCGAACTGTTGCAGGCTGCGTTCGATCTTCTCCCGCTGGGCCTGCTGCCACTCGGGCCAGCGCTTGTCCTCGGGGCGTAGCGCCGACTCGTAGCGCATCGACACGGCGGCATCGAGAATCGCATCGGCCAGTGCAGCCAGGGTCAGGCGTCGCCAGCGTGGGCTGCCGCTTGCGGGGATCAGCGGCTCGCCGACGTGCTGCTGGTCGAGGTAGTCGAGAATCACCCGGCTGTCGAACAGCACGCTGCCATCGGCCAGGCGCAGGGCGGGGATCTTGCCGGCTGGATTCTGCGCGTTCAGCTCGGCGCTCGGGTTGACGGGCGTCAGTTGCATCTCCTTGAGGGCGACGCGGTCGAGCTGGCCGGTCTCGTGCAGCAGCACCCGGACCTTGCGGGCGAAGGGCGACATGGGCGAGTGGTACAGGGTCATGCTGGCGTTGGGCATAGGGCCTCCTCAGTAACGAATGACCACCAGCCTATCAGTCCCCGACTCGGCGCCCCAGAGCTCGCCGCGACGACCGAGGATTTGCCGCACATTGGCGCCTGCCCTATCGCTGGGAAAACTGTCGAAGCGCTCACTGCCGGGGTCGAAACGCAGGATGGCGTTGGCCGAGAAATCCGACAGCCAGACCTGATCCTGTTGATCGACATACAGCGCATAGGGACGCGGGCGCTCGCCGGGTAGCGGCCAGCTTTGCCAGCGTTGCCCGCTCGGGTCGAAGCGACTGAGCTGACCGCTGTTCCATTCGCTGACCCAGAGCTGGCCCCGCGAGTCGCTCCAGATACGCCGCGCGCCCTGATGCCGGGTGGGCGGCTGGACCACCGTGGCCAGCGCGCTGCCGGGGTCGATGCGGGCGATATGGCTGGCGGCCAGCGAGGCGTACCAGACGGTGCCGTCCGGGGTCACGGCGATGCCATAGGGACCGCGTCCGAGTGGCGCCACCCAGGTCTCGACCAGTTGTGTGGCGGGGGCGAGGCGGCCGTAGATGCCGTTCTGCCCGGTAAACCACAGGTGGCCCTGGCGATCGAACACGGCGGTATTCAGGTTGGCATTGGCGGCGTGGGCGGGTAGCGGGAAGCGGGTGACTTCGAGACTTTCGGCGTCCACCCGGACCAGGGCGTTGAGGCCGCTGTCAGTGACCCAGGCCGCGCCTTGCGAATCGACTATCACGCCATGCGGCGCCGAACCGGTTCCCAGTGGCACCTGTTCGGTCTGGCCGCTACGTGGGTCGAGGCGGCCCAGCGCTCCTTGGCGCTGGGCGGTGTACCACACCCGGCCATCGGCCGCCGGGGCCACGTCGTGCGGGCCTGAGCCGGGCGGCAGCGGGTAGTACTGCACCTGGGCGGCCAGGGCCGGCAGGCCCGTGAGGCCGAGCAGCAGGGTTAGACAGAGGGCGAGAGGCTGGCGCATGAGCGTTCTCCGCAGCCCGGGCCGCGGGCTGGTGACGGATGGCTGACCCGGATATTCAGCATAGCCCGTCAGCCGGGCGAGGTTGGCGGCACCGACAATTCTTCTGTGGTCGCGGTTTGCGCATTCGACCTTGGTCGGGGGCGGAGTTCCTGTCGACTGCCGCCGGGCTTGGCTACAAGCCCCTGTTTCTGCGGGTTGACGGCCATTTCGGGCGGGCAGGCAGGGCGCCGCACTCGACCAAAGTCTCACTAGTAGTTGCCCGTGGGGCTGCTAAGTTGCAAGTGTCAAAACTACAAAAACAATGAGGAGTCCCTCACATGTCTGCTTCCAAGCAAGAGGCTGCGAAAGCCTACTGGAAAGATAACCTGCGGCTGATGCTGACGCTGCTGGCCGTCTGGTTCGCGGTGTCATTCGGCGCCGGGATTCTGTTCGTCGAGCAGCTCAACGCCATTCAGTTCTTCGGCTTCCCGCTGGGCTTCTGGTTCGCCCAGCAGGGTTCTATCTATGTGTTTGTGTTGATGATTTTCTTCTACGTCTGGAAGATGAATCAGTTCGACCGCAAGCACGACGTCCACGAAGACTGAGGCGCCGAGCATGGATACCCAAACCCTGATCTATCTGTTCGTCGGCGCGACCTTCGCGCTGTACATCGGCATCGCCATCTGGACCCGTGCGGGCTCCACCAGCGAATACTACGTCGCCAGCAAGGGCGTGCACCCGATCCTCAACGGCATGGCCACCGGCGCCGACTGGATGTCCGCGGCCTCGTTTATCTCCATGGCCGGGATCATCTCCTTCGTCGGCCTCGACGGTAGCGTCTACCTGATGGGCTGGACCGGTGGTTATGTGCTCCTGGCCATGTGTCTGGCGCCCTACCTGCGCAAGTTTGGCAAGTTCACCGTGCCGGACTTCATCGGCGAGCGTTACTACTCGCAGACCGCGCGTCTGGTGGCAGTGATCTGCGTGATCTTCATCTCCTTCACCTACGTGGCCGGGCAGATGCG